>CAYJLQ010000022.1:0-15198 GCA_964370725.1 uncultured Treponemataceae bacterium | reverse complement strand
TAATTATATATCCACGTGAACTACGAAACGGCAAAGTAGTCGAGTTTGATGAATAAACTTTATAACTTGTAATTCATAATTACACTTGACCTTAATCCTCATACTTAGTAAAATAGATACTATATTAAAATGGGTGTATTGTCCGATGTTCGCCAATATGCTATAAAATAGAGGTTTATAAGTGTTTCTAAAAGGACTTGAAGTTTTTGGTTTTAAATCGTTTGCCGACCGCACAAAAATTGAATTTGCGGATGGGATAACTGCGCTTTTAGGCCCAAATGGATGTGGTAAAAGTAATGTAGTAGATGCGGTTAAATGGGTTTTAGGTGAACAAGCTGCAAAAACCATGCGTGCAGAAAAAATGGAAGACATTATCTTTAACGGAACTGAAACAAGAAAACCTCTTAATATGGCAGAAGTTACCTTAACATTAGCAAATGATAATGGCCTTCTCCCTCTTGATATGAGTGAAATAAGTATTAAAAGACGCTTGTACCGTTCTGGTGAAGGTGAATACTTTATAAATAATAGACAATGTAAATTAAAAGAAGTTCGTGAGCTTTTTTGGGATACTGGGGTAGGTAAGGTTGCGTACTCTGTTATGGAACAAGGAAAAATTGACCAAATCCTTTCAAGTAAGCCAGAAGATCGTCGCTACCTTTTCGAAGAAGCAGCAGGTATTACGCGTTTTAAAGCAAAAAGAGCAGAAGCAGAACGAAAACTTGCTCGTACTGAAGAAAATATGAAGCAAGTAGAAGGAATCTTAGGGGAAGTAAAAAGATCTTATGATACCTTAAAAATACAAGCAGATAAAACTAATGATTATCGAAAACTAAAAGATGAAATTTTCGAACATGAACTTGATATTCAATTATTGCGCTTAAAAAACTTCATTCAAGATAAAAGAAATCGTGATGAAGATTTGAAAAAACTCACCGGTAAAAGGGATGCAGTACAAAATGAAATAGATGCAATAAACACAGCACTTACAGCTCACGTCGACGAAGTTAGTGCTATGGAATCTAAGCTTGTAGAAATGCAACAACAAATTTACGGGCTAGCAATTGAAGAAAGGTCAAAAAGCGATCAGCTACGACACTTTGAAGAAACAAGAAGTTTAGCAAAAGAAAAACTAAAACAACTTGAAATAAAAAAAGCAGGTCTTGAAGAACGTATCGAAATACTTACTGATGATGCAGATGAACAAGAAGGCGCATTACAAGAACTAAATAGAAGATTATCAGAGATTGCAAAAAATATCGTATCATTTGAAGAAAATATTACCATTTCTGGTGATAGGATGATTGAAAACGATAAAAAAATTGTAGAACAAGACCTCAGTATAAAAGATTTAGATTCAGAACTTGAAGTTTTACAAAGTCGTTTAGAATCAATTACAGAAAATATTGTTACAGAACTAGATGCAAAATTAAAAGAAGCTGGCTTTTCAACTCAAGGAGCTTTAAAAGCAAAAGAAGAACTTTCGCAAATTATTATGCAATTAAAAGTGCTTTCAAGCGGAAGGTCAAAAATCTTTTCCGATTTTTCAAATGTAGATGAGCCTTCAAAAGCCGATACCGTAAAATTTGCTAATTCTGCTGTAAGTTCTTTTACCGAAATAGAAGGACTTGTAATAAAATTAGAACAAGCTGTACTAGACTATGAAAAAGCAACACCTTCTTTTATTAGTGACTTTTTGTCTCCTGAAGGAATTATAACTCAAAAAAGAAGCATAGATAAAGAAATTCAAGAAAATCGCGCTTCAGTACAAAAAAAGCGTGAAAAGATTACAGAAATAAAAAGTGAAAACTCTGACTTAAATTTACGAATGGAAGAGTATAAAGCAACGCTTCAAAATCTTAAAATTAACCAAGCACAAATGCAAACTCAGATTCAATCAAGTGATGATCAATTGCGCATATTACGCCGTGAGCTTGCTAACCAAGAAGGTGCTCTTAGAGATTTGCAAAATGAATACTACGCAGAAACTAAGCGATTTGAAGAAATTGATAGCCAAGTTTTAGAAGTAGAAGGTGATATTGCTGTTATCCGCCGTCAAGGTGTTACTCTTACAAAAGAACTAGAAGAGCTTGAAAAATCTATTACAAATAGAAACTCAGATGTAGCTGGGAAAAGAGATGCGCTTCGCTCACTTATGAATGATATGGCAACTCACCAGCAAAAAATTGAAAAATATCACTTGGATATTGCTACAACCGATACCGAAATTAGAAACTTAAAGGAAAACTTTAAGGAATCACATTCAAGAGACTTAATGGAATTTGAAGAAAGGATGTTTACAATAACTGCTCCTTCTGCACAGTTACGAGAAGAAGCTTCAACCTTACGTCAAAAAATTAAAGAGCTTGGTAATGTTAACCTTATGGCAGTAGAAGAGTTTACTGAAGCAAAAGAACGGTATGACTTTTTATCAAGTCAAATTGAAGACCTCAAAAAAGCGAGAGACGATCTACATCGCATTACAGAGGAAATTAGGGCCGAATCTACTGAACTCTTTTTGGCTACCTACAATAAAATTAAAAAGAACTTTCACAATATGTTCCGCCGTCTATTTGGTGGTGGTAGGGCAGAGCTACGTTTAGTAGACCCTCAAAATGTTCTTCTTTCAGGGGTTGATATTTTCGCTCAACCACCGGGAAAAAAACTTGAAAATATTGCACTATTGTCAGGTGGTGAAAAAACTATGACAGCTGTTGCTCTATTATTTGCAACATACATGGTCCGCCCATCTCCATTCTGTCTATTAGATGAGATTGATGCAGCATTAGATGATGAAAATGTAAGCCGCTTTATTAATACTCTGCGTGAGTTTGGATCTTTAAGCCAATACATTGTTATTACACACAATAAAAAAACTGTAGCGGGTGCTAATACTCTTTTAGGTGTAACAATGGAAGAGTTTGGTGTAAGTAAAATTATTACTATTAGACTTGAGACTGATGGAAAGGGTGGGGGAAGCTTAAAGTTACCTGACATAACACCGTTTGAAGAAGAAGAAGTTGAACCTGAATTAAACGTATATATTCCACCTCATCCGCCTAAGCGTAATAAAAAGAATGTGGAACAAAAAGTTGAGCTAGAGGGTGAACAAGTCAATTATGAAACACTCATAGAAAATCAAAATACTGATATAGAAGATTCTTCAATATCAGGGGCTATAGATATCTTTGAAAATAATGAGGAGACTGACAAGGATGGATAAGCAAAAGCTTATAATAATAGTTGTAGCTTTCTTACTCTTTTTATGCGCTTTACTTATTATAATTCTTGTTTTTGACTCTCCTAAAGCGGAGGTTGAAACAGTTACCTATACTCTTGACTTTCCACTTATGTTACCTATTGAGCCTGGTTATACAGGTGAGTATTTATATGCGCACACTCCACGTGATAGATGGACACTAGAGGAAGTTAACGAGTGGTTTGTAGTTCCAACTGATGAAAACTTAGAAAGACTAAGTAGCGCAAATGACCAAGTAGTTAAAAAAATATTAGAGGCAGCTCCGTGAAAATTTTATATGTATTAATAATTAGTATCTTATTTTTCGTTTCATGCGAAACATCAAACATAGATGATGCTATAGTTACTCAAGAAGACAGTATCCCCAGCACTGAACCGGTTCAAATTATAGAGGATGACCAAAAAGATGCAAGTTCACCACTTAATACTGAAACAATTACAGAAGAAAGTATTGAAAATGTTTTAGATTCAAATATTGTAGTGAATGATAACTTAGATGAAGAAGTAGTATTTGAAAGCATTTACGATGAAACTGAGCCTGTGTTAATTGATGAAAGTGATGTAGTATTACTAGATGACATTGAAACAGTTTTAGGCAATGTGGAAGAAGTTGATGAAATTGTACTTGTAGATGTTCTTGATGATGAAATTCCTCAAGTTGAAACTATTGAAACTATTGATGAAACTGACTTACAAGTAGCTTTAAATGATACTGAAGATACTGTTACAGAAGAACTGATTGAAGAATTGCAAAGCGATACAATTCTTGATAACGAAGTTATTGCACTAGCTGAAAATCAAGTAGAGCCAGAACTCCCTATTGTATTAGACGAAAATACTATTCTAGACGATTCTCAAAGCATTTTTGATACTGAAACAATAGAACTACCTATTGAAGTCGTTAGTGAAGATTCTGAAGTAGACCCTAACCTGAGCACAATACCTATTTTGAGTACAGATACTGTAACTGACATTTTAACCGTAGATAATGGCAGTAGCGCAGATACTGTTCAAAGTGCTTTAGAAGTTCTTGAAGAGGAGAGTGATGCTGTAGAAAACATCATTCAAGACTTTGTTTCGAGTCAAGATTCTAGTGAAACAATAGGGCAAACTCAAGAGCCTAGTATTGTTGAGAATAATGTAGAAGTAGAAGCCACTGTAGATACTAATGAAGCCTTTCAAACACAAGAGGTAGATACTTTAATTGAAACCCTTCCAAATGTGCAAGACACAATAGTAATTGATGAAAGTGGAAATATGCTTACAAATGATTCACAACGTAACGAAGAAAGTTTACCTAACTCTAGCGCACCTGATGTAATAGTTTTAGATAGTGAAATAATAGAAACTCCAATAGAAATAAAAACAGAGATAGAACCTTCCCAAAACTTAGAACTTTTTGAAGAAGATTATGTTGATATTTTGCTTTCAGGGCAAGGTTGGATCTATCTTGGAGAGGTAAAAGAATCAAATCCTGTAGTTGTTGAGTTTTACGCACGATATATTGATGGTACCGATACAATTTTTAATTTCTACGCTGAAAATGATGGCGTTACAGTCTTACACTTTTATAAGCAAGATATACTGGGTAATACTTATCTAGATGAATATATTCAAGTTAATGTAAAACCTTTGCGAAAAACACAGCAATTACGCCCAACTACAACAAATAAAACCGAAGAGTTGTTTGGTATTAGTGCCGAACCTGAAGTAAGTCTTATTGGCGGGCAAAGCGAAACATTGCAATTTGGTGATTATACAGAAGAAAGTGGAGCTTTTGTTCCTGAAAATATTTTAGACGACGCACAACTTGCCTATGATGAAGGTCGCTATGCTGATAGTATCGCACTCTTAGATGAATATACATCACTTGGCGTATCTCAGGTGGATAGGGCTCTATATTTGTATGGAAAAAATTATGAATCTAGTTCAGATATTCGAAATATACGTATGTCAGTATCTGCATATGAAAAACTTATAGAATCATTTCCAGATAGTGAACACTGGGAAGATGCTGAAAAGAGAGTAATTTACCTAGAGCGTTTTTACTTAAATATTCGCTAAAAACTTCTTGGGAATGTTCTATACATGGCTAAAGCATTGCGCTTTCCGTTAAGAAATATTCCCTCATTCCAGTATTCTAATGCGGCAAACAGGGCATTACCACCATCGGTGTCATCACTGTTTTGTGTTTTAAATGATACAAAGTTTTCAAGCATTTCGAAATCTCTACTTTCTAGTGATTCTAGTCTATGTCTGTTAAAATCATTCCAACGTTCTAACTCTTGAAACCCATCGCCTTCATCTTCAATAATGAAGTGTGCAAAGCTAGGTCCAAATAAGTACCATATATGAATATGTTTACTTGTATCACAGTTATTTCCATGCTTAATAGCATTTTTTATCATTTCGCTGATTTGCTGCTCTAATAGAGCTCTTTCGTCATCTTCGATTGGGGTATCTTCTACTAAAGATAATGTGTAGTTTCTTACCATCGTATAATCTGATGGGAAACACCGATAATTGAGAAATGTTTTGTCGAATAATGAGTTGTGTTCATCACATTGAAGTTCGAGCATTGATTGCACTAATTGTTGTTCCATAAGTTGCCCTCTCTTTAGTCGTTATTAAATAATGATATTGCTTCCTCTATAGTTGTGGTAATAGGAAAATAGTCGGTTAGTTTTGTTAAATCAATTACTTTTTTTACAGATCCGTGTATATTTGCCATTGCTAACTGTAAATTTAGCTTCTTTATGATTGAGCAAATATATATAAGAGCACCAACACCTGAAGAGTCAATGTATGAAATAGAATCAAGATTTATAACAATTCTTTTTACATCTTTTTCAACCATTTTTGTTACAAGATCTTTTAATTTATAGGAATTATATAAATCCATTTCACCTTCGAGATCTATTATATAGTTTTCTCCAGTTTTTCTAATTTTTAATTCCATACAATCTTACTCCTACTATTTCCTTATGTCGTCTAGTCTCATTATACCATGTTTTGTTTACTTCTGTAAAGATTTTTTATTAAAATATATATTTTTTTTACAGAGTATCAATGAGAACTTTTTGTTTTAATTAAAAACTTGTTCAGTATCTTTTTAAAGATATTTACTTTGTGAACATGCTTAAAATTCTGTGCTGCTGCATCTAAGCTTATTGTACTATCAAACTTTTTTTGAAGTTCTTGCCAGTACTTAATTAGCCAAACGTATAAGTCACCTTCTGTACGTTTTCTAAATCTTTTCATGATAGATTCTTTTTTCAATGTACTTACAACAGGTAGGTAAACTTCTTCGTACCAAGATTGTACTGCCTCTATCATTGTAATTTCATTTTCTTTACTCTTATACGTTTTGTGAACTTCTATATGATTGTATATTACATCATATTGACCAGATGATGAAAAGTCTAATGTCCAGCAATCTGTAATATCACCAAAGGCAGTTTCTGCATAAAATACTCTTTTTTCATAATCTATAACTTTTTTGAGTATTTGTTTTTTTGTCATGCCTGGGCGTAGTTTTATTTCACTTTGCAGGCTAATTACTTCTGCATCTATATACACCATTCCTTGGCTTTTTGCGACAGAAACCCTATGGTTTCCGTCCCGTACAAAGTATAGTCCGCCAATTTCATAGAGTTTAATAGGAGGAAGTATTACATCAGTTAAACGAGCCGCATCAATACTTTTCCACCTACTTTTTAAGTGTAAATTTTTTGGAAAAAAATGATTATCAAAATCATGGTAACGGCCTTCGCTACCAACTATATATTCTACAAGTATTTCCTTCATGCCAACGTAAATTTCATTTTTCGGTTTAAGCCACTTTTTTACATCGGTAAAAGACAATAATTCTGTTTCTTTTGGATTTAAGAAATGTTGAATTTCATTAAACAACGCTTTGTTTCTAGCCTTTGAAAAATCTTCTTCGGTTTGTGTTACAATAGATGCATTCATATTACACTCCTAAATTTATACTGTCATCATCAATTGTATAATGGCTAAAGGCATTTACTATTGTAGTGTCTTCCCATTTTGTTACTCGAGTTTCTTGACTATCATATAGGTGAATATGTCCGTGTATCATATATTTTGGTTTGAATTTTTTTATGAACCATTTATAGCAGTTGAAACCTTTATGACAAAGGTCTTGTTTATCATGTATTCCTAATGGGCTTGCATGTGTTAGGAAAATATCAACGTATCTTCCATAAACAAGCTTGTTAAGAAGTAGGCGAGGAATCATTTTTATTAGTCTAACGGACATTTCAAATTCTGTATATTGGCTGTTTCCGTTGTTATATTTCATAGAGCCTGAACATCCTGCTATGAGTAGCTTTTGTTCATTTTTAATCTTAAAACCACAATAAGTTGCCCCATGACAGTGGCTCAATGAGTCTACATTTGATGGTGAATAGCCAATTTCACTTGAATGGTAATGAGCGAACTCTTCTAGATTGTGATTTCCAAAAACAAAAAAAGTTGGTTTGTTTAATGTTGTTACAATATAGTCAATATATTCCATTGCAAGATCGCCAGCACATAAAACTATATCAATATCTTTAAAGTGTTCTTTCGCTCCAGAAGAATAAACGAGGGGGTCTATTTGGTCAGATACACAAAGAATTTTCACAATATTATAGTCCTATTTTATCAAAAAGTTTTTGTAATTTTTCATTATCAACTAATTCAATTGGTCTACTTTCAGCAAAATTAATTGCTTGGCGTGCAAAATCAGCACTAGTAAATACAAATGTTTTTGCGCAATTTTGTTTTTTTGCTTTTTCCAAAATATTTCGTAAAACCGATTCTTCGATTGGTTTTGTTTCTCTGTAATAAACTAAAAATGCAAGTTTTTTTCGGCCTTCCATCCAGTTTGAATCTTTTTTTTCCGTTGCAATTATTTCACATCCAAACTTTGTAGAATTTGTATTTTGAGCTGAAAGACCTAACGCTTTTAATGCAATTTCCTTACACATTTCAATAAAGTTTGCATCCGAGCATGTTAGATATTCTTTCATTGTATCGTTGTCATTAAACTTTTTATATTCTGCAAGTTTAGCTGGAACATCACGAAAGTTTTTATTCTTTTTATTAATAATGGACCATTGTTCAACAGCTTTATCAATATTTCTTTCTTTTTCGAAACATGACGCTAAAAAGTATCGTGCATAAAGGCCTTCATTGCTATCTTCACCTTTTGTTATGTTTATTGCTCTTTCGAACTCAATCTTAGCTTTTTCGACATTATTGGCAGATAAAAAGCATGTTCCTCGTTCAATTAAGGATTTTTGTCTAAAATCAGCATCGCGAGTAGCTTTTTCAAAGGCTTCAACTGCGCCTGGGTAGTCTTTTGCTTCTTTTAGTATTTTACCAAGATAATAATAATTTGAAAATACATCAGGACTTATTTGAATTGCATGATCTATTGCTTTTCTAGCTTCAGGATATTGTTTTGCACGATAGAGAATCATGCCTCTTGCACCATGAGCTTTACTGTGTCGTTGGTTTAATTGTATAGTTTTGTTATAATAACCTAATGCATGTTCATATTTTTTCTTTTGTTCAAATAATCGCGCTGTTTCAAAAAACACTTCAGCATTTACAGGGTCCAGTTTTGATAGAAGTATGTATTCATTTAATGCTTCATCTATATGATGAAACTTACTATACAATGAACCAATCATTTGACGAAAATCTTTTTCAGGAATATCCATAATATCAAAAATTGCTTCTTGATTTACAATTTTTAACTCCATTAAGGCAAGTTCATCTTTTTTATCTGCTAAATAAGCTTTCCCTAGGTAGTAATGAGCTGCAATATCTCTATTATCTTTAGTGATAAGTGCTTTTGCAATTTTTATTGCTTGGGATGTTTTTCCTTGATTTAAGAGTGTTCTTATTGTGCTAATTTTTTTTGGTGACTTAATTGATTTTATAATAATTACTGCTAATAGTACTGCACCCGTTCCAAATACAGATATTAATATAATTTGTAAAATAGCCATCAATCCTCCGCTATTTATTGAAAAAAAAATACATTTGTGATAGTATATCTTAACGACGAGGTTATAGTATTTATGCAACTAACGATATACAATTGTATTATAGCAAGAATTTGTGGTTTATGTATACTACTTTTACGTAAACTAATGGTTTTTTTTGTGCTAATAGCAACATCACTTTGTTTTGCGCAATCATTTACAGAGGGTGAAGCGATGTTCCGTTCAAATCAACCAGAACTTGCTATCCCATTATTTCAACGTTCTCTTTTAGATGGTACTTCTAAGCCGAGTGTGTATAATTATTTGGGTATTTCGTATATGCAAATAGGAGATGTTCAAAAAGCCTTGGATACCTTTGTTGAAGGAACTGCTGTTGCAGGTTCTGATAGACGTAGTTTATATTACAATGCAGGAAATGCAGCTTATGTACTAAGAAGTTTTGATAAAGCAAAAGAATACTTTTCGTATGCAATTATTGCCGATTCTGCCTATGCAAGAGCCTATCTAAATAGAGCGAATACAAGTGTACAATTGGTAACGTATGAAGAAGCAATTGCCGATTATTCAAAATATCTTATTCTAGATCCAGAGTCAGAGCAATCAGATGATGTTAAAAGGATGATTGCTGCACTGCAATCTGAAATGCTCTTTCAACAACAAGAAGCTGAAAGACTTGCTGCAGAACAAAAACGTTTAGAAGAAGAACAAAAACGAATAGAAGAAGAACAACAAAGACTTGCTGCAGAAAAAGCTGCGGAAGAAGCTGCCAGACGACAAAGAATACTTGCTGAAGTTTCAGCATCATTGCAAGCTGGGGAAGCAACTAATTTATCTGCAGGAACCGAGGGAGGGTTAGAGTATGAGTTCGAAGAAGCTGAACTTGAATAAAGATACTTGGGGTGAAAAATGGGAAAAAGATCCCCCAGTGAAAACAAGAAAAGTTACAAATACATGGGAAAAAACTAGCCCAAAAACAAATAAGGATAATAATCAGGTGGAAAAAAAGACAACAGCACGAACGACTACGGGTGCAAAGGCTAGCAGTGTAGCTGAAAAAAAAGCGCCAAAAGTAGATAACGAAAAAAAGGAAAATGTAACTCCACGAGCGACAAGGTCTACTGCAACAACAAGAGCAAGTAGCGCAACTGAGAAAGTAACTACGCCTAGGGCTTCTAGTGCACGAAAGGCACCTGCAGCATCAACGCTTTCAAAAGCAAGTGAATCTATTTCACGCACTACTTTAGGAACAACTTCTACTACTCAGGTAAAACGCTCTCCATCGTTACTAGAAAAAGCGGTAGAGAAAAAATCTGAAAATGTAGCAGAGCTTTCCAGTAGAAGAGAAAGCTCAATGTCTACCTTTAATACAATTAAGAATGGGATGAGTAGCGTATCAGAAACACTAAAGTCTAAAACAGAATCACTGGCAGGATCTAGTATTATTCCTCCAATGGACGATAATGGTAGTGGTGGCGATGATGGCGATAAAAACAACCGCAAAAAGAAAATTCTTATCATTATTGGTATTGTGGTAGTTATGCTTGGCTTAGCAATTGGTTTATCATTACTCGTGCGAGGGTGTAGCGCAAGCAGCGATATATCATTAACAGATGAACAAGAACGGCAAAATATTTTAAGCCTCGTAGAACGTTATATTGAGCGAGGTGAATATGACAGGGCTATGGACTTATTAGATCAGCTATTAATTCAAAACTCAGCAGATGAAGAAGCCTTAGCATTAAGTGACAAAATAATTGCATTAAAAGCTGATTCAGACAGCAATAATAATGCAAATAATAATACTTCACTTTCTATTGATACAAGTGGATTTGAAGATGCCTTTGAGCGATTAGCTGCAGAAAATGCTGCTATGGCTGCGGAGAATGCTGCTGCACTTGATGCAATGAGACAAAGCCAAGAAAATCAAGCACAAGCAGAAAGAGAACGACGTGAAGAGGAAGCAGAAGCAGAAAAGAGGCGCCAAGAACAATTAGCAAAAGAAGAAGCAGAGCGAAAAGCGAAAGAAGAAGAACTTGCAAAAAAGAATGCTGCACTAGCTGCATTAATTGACAATATTAATAATGAAGTTGCAAGTGGTAAAGCGCTGCTTCTATCAGGAAGATATAATGATGCACTCGAGCATTTTAATACTGTTAATTCTCTTCTTTCAAATAATGAACTTGATGGACAAGATGAGTTTTCAGGTAGTAAGCTGTCAGAAATTGCTGGGCTTTTACAAACTACTTCACAAGATGAACCTGATGAAAACTCACAAAACTTACTTGTAGATAACGCTGTTGACTATGCAACTGAAGCTTTAACATATCTTCCCAATGATGCTAATTCGCACTACATTTTGGGTAAAAAAGCTGCAGAAGATAAGAATTATCAAAAAGCTGTAGACTCCTTTACAAAAGCTACAAAGGGCGATCCTGCAAATGCGCTTTATTATTATGAGCTGGGAAGAGTTCAATATACTATGAGAAAATACAGTGAAGCTAGAAAGTCTTTTGAAACTGCAGGTGAACTTGAACCAGATTTTTATCAAGCATGGTTTAATGCGCACTTAGCATATAATAGGCTAGGTGATGCAACAGCTGCAGAACGTGCATTAAAAAAATCTGTTGAAGCAAATGGCAATTATGTAACAGGTTGGTTACAGCTTGCTCGTATGCAAAATACTAAGAGAGATTATGCAGGCGCTAAGTATTCATATGGAAAAGTTCTTGAACTTGATTCAACTAATATGAATGCATTACAAGAAATTGGTGCAATTTACTTAAATGAAAGATCTTTTTCTACAGCTGAAGAATATTTTAGACGTGGTATAAGCTATGCTGCTAATGATGCCAAAACAAACTATAATCTTTCAATAGCACTTTATGAACAGCAAAAATATGATGATGCAATAAATTATGCGCTACGTGCCGTAGAAAATGAAAGCGGAAATGCAACATTCTTATATAATTATGGATTGATTTCCGATGCTGTGGGTGATTTTGATGGAGCAACAAGTTCATATGCTAGAGCATTACAAATTGAGCCAAATCACGTTAAAGCAAATATTAATATGGGTAAATTATTTTTAGATTTAGGTGACCCAGTAGGCGCTTTACAGTATTTAGCTACTGCTGTAAAGGCTGATCCAAATAGTTTTGAAGCTAATAATAACCTTGCTGCTGCATATTTAGATATGGAAGACTATGATAATGCAATAACATACTTCTTAGTGGCACTTAGAATAGATAGAAATAATGATACAGTGCGTATGAATCTTGCGCAGTCTTATGTTTCATCAGAACAATATGATAATGCAAAAACTGTGTATCAAGAAGTTATTCAAAGAGATGCAAATAATTTAGATGCATATTTAGAATTAGCAAAGGTATGTATTACGCTTGAAGATAATGCAAGTGCAGAAAAGTACTTAATTACCTTGCAAGCAAAGGATTCATCATTTAAGGCTGATGAAGTATCTGCATTGTTAAGTTCAATTTAATGCATAAAAAGTCGAATGGATTTTCCATTCGACTTTTTTTATGTTCTTCTGACTTTTTCAAAAAGTTCTTGTTTGCTTATCTTTGTCCAAAGTGGGCGTCCGTGTGGACAATGAGGGTCTTCAAGTGCAAAAATATCTTGTAATAGATTTTCTGCAGTTGCTGGGTCTAGAATATGCCCATCTTTTACAGCGCTTCTGCAGGCCGTTTTTTCTGCCAACTTTCGAATAAGTTCATCTGGTTCTAAGCGTTTTTCAAGTAAGTCTTCTTGTAAGTCTCTTTCTGTTCCTTGCCATTTAATAGGAACGCTACTCACTTCCCAACGTCCTTCTAAACAATTTTCGATAGTAAAGCCTGCATTATTTAGAGGCTCTATTAGATTTTCAAGATAAGAGTCATCTTCTTTACTCATTGTTTCAATTACTAAAGGTATCAATAATCCTTGCTTTTGACCAGACGTGTTCATAAAGCTTTCGTATAGAACTCTTTCATGACCTGCATGCTGGTCTACCATATAAAGTTCATTATTTTTTTCTACTATTAAAAATACATCTAAAGCAGTGCCAATGTAACGAAAATCTCTTTGTGCGGCTATGCTAGCTGAGTTGTCTGTTTCCAGGTTATTATAATCATTATTTTTATAATTATGTGAACAGCTTTGTCTTGGAGTATTAAATGAAGGATACACTTTTTCATAACTAGAATATGACTTTGCTGACTGAGTATTTTCATTTGATACTGGAAATGAATAGCTATTCACCTTATCACTTCCTTGTCTAAAATCGGTAAAAGGATTTTCTGTAGGGTAGGTAAACTGTGTTTGGATATTTTCAACTTCTCGCTCACTAGAAGAATTTTGTAGCATTTCTTTTACAGAAAAGTCTTTGTAAAAGTTTCTAACCATTGAGCTTACTGCTCTGTGTATGCTAGCAATATCCTTAAAACGTACCTCTTTTTTAGCAGGATGAATATTAAAGTCTACAAGTCGTGGGTCTATGTCAATGAATAGCGCTGCGATAGGGTGTGTTCCGTTAGGGAAAAATCCTTCAGAACCATAATCTAAGGCTTGTAAAAATGCATACTCTTGTACTCTTCTATTGTTTACAAATATATACATTTGTTTTCTATCGTTTCGATACATTGAAGGTTCACCAAGTACTACTCGAATATTCCATAGCTCATTACTTTCTTTTATTTCATAAAAAAGCTGTGCGCTTTCTTTAATATTTAGAACGCTTGTAAAACGTTCAGCCAAACTTTGATTTTTTGGAAGGTCAAGTCGTATTGCATTATCCATTGAAAGACGGAATGCAATATCTGTAAAGGGTAAGGATTTTTCTATAAATATTTGTTTACAAAGGCTTCCTTCAGATTGTGCGCGTTTTAAGAACTGCCTACGAGCAGGAAAGTTTTCAAATAATGCTTTGCTCTGTGCTATTGTACCTTCATGCAAACTTGCAGGTAGCACTTCATGTTCTTGCTCTAAAAATGATTCAAGTTTCCATGCTGAACCTTCTCTTGCGCTCGTAATACTTAATCTACTTACTGCTGCAATTGATGCAAGTGCTTCACCCCTAAACCCAAGAGTATAAAGATTTTCAAGGTCAGCTTCAGTTTCTATTTTGCTTGTAACATGGGGGCGTGCGCAAACCTCTAGGTCCTCTTTACTCATTCCCCAGCCGTTATCTACTACTCGGATTGATTCAATGCCACCGCCTTCTATTTCAACAAGGATTCTATCTGAGTGTGCATCAATTGCATTATCCATGAATTCACGCAAAACTGCATTTGGCCTATCTATAACTTCACCGGCTGCAATTTTTCTTGCAACTTCTGGTGGTAGAGCTTTTACTTTTCGTGGATTTTTTATTTTTTTAGAATCTGAGCTGTACAAAAAAGTATTCCTTATTCGTCTGTTCCAGAAAATAAATCAAGTTCAACTTTATCATCTGGCATATTTGGCTGATTCATGAGCATTTGAATTTTACCTTCAATTTTGTCGAGCTCTTTTTCCATGCCTTTTGCAAGTTTTATTCCCTCTTCAAATATTTTCAAAGCTTCTTCTAACTTTATATCATTGCTTTTAATATTATTACCAAGCGCTTCTAGTTTTTGTAAATCTTGTTCAAAGTTTTTCATAAATTCTCCTGTCTGAAATAATGTTCAAAATATGTTTTAAAAATGTAATATATTTACTGTTTAAGCTTATTAATATGTGTAATCAGAATTATATCATAGAAAAAAATGATTAGCAACTCGTATTAGTTCTAAATACTTATTTTATGTACAATCCAAAGCTTTGTGGAATAATTCTTTGTAGTACAAAGTACTTGACAAGTGCTAAAAAATACAGTAAATTCATATGATTAGAATACCCAATTAAAAAACAGTTAAATTAAAAAAGTACTGCTCAAGGATGAGC
>CAYJLQ010000021.1:0-15450 GCA_964370725.1 uncultured Treponemataceae bacterium | reverse complement strand
GCTGTCTCAAAATCCATATCGGCAACCCAAAGCGAAATTAAGTCTTCACTTTTTTTAAACATTTTATATCCATCATGCTTAATACAAGCTGTACCTTTTCTATCAATAACCTTATCAAAATTATACATTGTATACTCCTATAATTAAAGAAGTATAATAGATTTACAGATTTTTTTCTAGTAGGCTGATTTTTTCAAAATTTATACGTAACTAGTACCTAGTAACTAGTACCTAGTAAAGTAATTCTATATTGATTTTGCTGCCTACTTCAATACCATTTTTCTTGAACCAGCCTTGCGGAACTTCTAATGCGTATCGGCAAGACACCGTTCCTGTAACGCCAGCAAGGCTAAATGGTGTCATATCATACATTTCACGAATAGTACCACGAGAGTCAATATAGGCTATTGAGAGGGCAGTGGGAGTGTTTTTCATCCAAAAGTTCATAATTTGGTCACGGTCAAACACAAAAATCATTCCAGTGCCTTCAGGTATGTTTTCTCTTTCCATGTAGCCGAAGTTTTTTTCTTCTTCTGTGCGTGCAATTTCTGTATCAAGTGTAATGGTACTTCCATCGGTTTTAGTAATTGTAAGCATTTTTTTTTCTAAGCCTTCATTTGCACAAGACATTGTAACAAATGTTATAAGTATAAAAACTATTCCAACTATTTTTTTCACTATTATAAATCTCCCAAGATATTTTCTCTTAAATCTTCCATAATTGTTTGTTCAATGTTTGACTCATTGCGTATAGAATCAAATACCATATTGTCAACATATTTTACGCTAACAGGGCGCTCTAAGCTCATAGTTACAGAATTACTTTCCCATACAACTCTTTCAGGCGATAAGGATACATGGTCCCCATACTTAGATAAAAGCTCATTGTACACTGAAAAGTAATCTATTTTTTCTGGATTAAAGTTGATAATTATGGTATACAGTTCATCTTCATAAAATTGAAACCAACATCGCTCAAGCCATGTATCGCTAGATGTTTCAATTAATGCTTGGTTATCGGCAGGCAAAAAAGAAACATCTCTTTCGCCTCGGTAGTTAAAAATATAATCAGCTTGCAAAGCTTCTTTTACTTCTTCAATGTGCATACCAAGCCTAATGTCGCGATACCCATTCGGAATTGATTGTTGGCTGTATAGAGAAAGGCAAGAAAAAATTGCCAGTATTATAATAATAAAAAACTTTTTCATACTTTAAATATCGGAATTTGGCAATTAATAATTAATAGATAATAATTAATATTTATAATCTAGACTCTGAGAATAGTATTACATATGCAAAAAATTAGTGGTAATAAGAATTATTTTCACAACATAGAAAAGCAACATTATTAATTATTCATTGTTAATTAATAATTATTTCTAGTGTTTTTGCTTTCTATAGAACTCAGAGTCTCGCATTAATGTTTGACAGTCTGATACATAAATTTTATTGTTTTTAAGCTTAATTTGTGCATTCTTAATAAATTGGCCCAAAACAATAGCTTGTTGTTCTTTAGGAATACCACACATGTTTGCTAAATCGTATAGAGTTAAGTCAAATTGATAGCTTGTACCTGTCCCAGTTGGAATTCGATTTTTTTCAAGTTGCAGAGCTAACATATCAAGTAGTCGGAATTGAGGATCACGTAGTTGACTATTAGTAAGTTGTCTTGACATTGACCATAATCGTTCTGCCAAAGTCGTTGTAAGGCGAGCAATTAGTTGCGGTTGTGTTGCAACCATTTGTACAAAGTTGTTTCTGTTAAGAACCATAAGAGTACAATCTTCATGCGCAATAGCACTTGCAGAACGAGGTTTGTTTTCTAATAGCGCCATTTCGCCAAAGAACTCCCCTTTTTGAAGAACTGCTAAAATTACCTCATTTTCGTTAACAACCTTTGAAATCTTAACTTGTCCAGATTGAATAATATACATGTCATTTCCAGATTGACATTCTGAGAAAATCATAGTGTCTTTTGGATATACTCGAATTGTTTCAGACGAAGATTCAAAATATACAGCCTGAGAACGAGCCTTTAGTGTTACAAAGCGTTTTTTTGCTTTTTCAACATTTTCGCCATTTGGGCACTCTTTCATGTATTGATAGTAACCGTATACTGCTAAATTGTTTTTTCCCATTTGCTCATAAAAGGCAGCAATTGAGTACATTTGATCTGGTGTTGATTCTAATTTATCTTTAAGGGTAAGCTGTGTTAATAGTTCATTTACAGAGCGCATTTGGGTTGCAAAGGTTCTAATAATTTTCATCGCAACGGGAGTATTTTTTGCAATAAGACCTGGGTATTGTTCTCGTTTTACAGAAATTGCTGCAATATCGGTTACTGCAATGGCTGTTTCAATTTGACTGTGAGAAGCCATACACGGAATTACACCAACGAAGTCACCAGGTCCATATGTTGAGCCAGGTTCTCCAGATGATGACGAAGTGCGTACAGTACCACTTTGTATTATGTAAAATCTATCGTTGGTGGAATTACCTTCAACAAATATATATGAGTCTTTTCTAAAATTAACAAATGATAACTGTAACACTGTGAGTCCTTTTTCCCTATTAATAAGTATAAGAGAGAAGTGAAAATCTGTCAATAAACTTTGGAAAAATCATACGAATTTTCCGACAAAAAGAATTTCACATTCTAATCTCTTTCCTGTCGATTCTTGAACCACGTTTTGCACGTGTGCAACAATCTCTCTAATATTATCGGCAGATGCTCCGCCTAAATTTATAATTAAAT
Organism: uncultured Treponemataceae bacterium; assembly: GCA_964370725.1. Taxonomy (GTDB): domain Bacteria; phylum Spirochaetota; class Spirochaetia; order Treponematales; family Treponemataceae; genus CAYJFX01. Next base: position 12,695 of record CAYJLQ010000021.1, on the reverse strand, counting down.
TTCCATGCCAAGGCGCAATTTGTGCATTTCCAATAGAAAAACCCTTTAATCCAGCAGAATCTATAATTTGGCCAGAGGCTTTTCCAAAATTTCTATTATTTTTAAAAACACTACCAGCACAAGGATGTGAAAAATGCCCCTTAGATTTTCTATCATTAGTATAATAATCGCATTTTTCGCGTATCGAAGATTGGCAACCTTTTTCAACCTTAAAATCTGCAGATAAAATAATTGACAATGGAGACTTACTTTGAAATGGCGATAGCTTGTAATCCCAATCATCATTATTCATAATATACTGTTCTATGTGTAAAAAATTATTTGAACTTACAAACGTGGCATTTGCTAATACATCGCTAATAGATTTGTCGTAGCATCGTGCATTCATAAAAAGTGCACCACCTACAGTTCCTGGAAGACCTGCGAACGTTTCTAGGCCACTAAGTTCGTTCTCAATACAAAACTCTATAATGCTTTCGATAGTACATCCAGCGCCGCAGCGAACAGTGATGCTCAAATCTGTATTGTGTATAATTTCTATGGAACTTAGTTTTTCAGTTGAAATTACAAAACCTTCAATGCCTAAGTCGCTTACAACAATATTAGATCCCCCTCCTAGTATAAAATATGGAATCTTGTTTTGTTGTACATAATCTAGTAGTAGTAAAAAACTTTGTTCATTTTCAGGTATTGCAAATGCTTGTGCATCCCCTCCAATTTCAAATGTAGTATGTTTACTCATAGGTTCTGAAAATAGAATTTCACCCTGAAAATTTTCCATTTTCTTAACATTTTTTGCTGTATTCTGTAGATTTATCATGTGATTTTCAGTATACTATATATAGAGAAAAATATAAAGTCATTTGTACAAAAACTTGGAGGATTCGGTGGCACTACACGTATATAATACCTTTGGAAGAAAAAGAGAAGAATTTATACCCATTAATGAAGGTAAGTGTGGTTTCTACGGCTGTGGACCTACTGTTTATAACTATGCTCATATTGGTAATTTGCGAGCCTATGTTTTCTTAGACACCTTAGACAGAGTGTTGCGCTTTTTAGGATACGAAATAAATCACGTTATGAATATAACCGATATCGGGCATTTAACAGGCGATGCAGACGACGGTGAAGATAAAATGCTTAATACAGCAAAAGAGCGTGGACAGTCAGTACTAGAAGTAGCAGCGTTTTACACAAATGCATTTTTTAGTGATATTGAAAAATTAAATATTAGACGTCCAGATGTTGTATGCAAGGCAACTGATCATATACCTGAAATGATTGAACTCATTGAAAGGCTTGAAAAAAGAGGGCATACATACATGGCAGGTGGAAACCTGTACTTTGATATATCTACCTTTGCAGATTATGGCAAGCTTGCTAATATTAATCTTGATGATTTAAAAGCAGGTGCTCGTATCGATGTTGATGAAAATAAGCGAAATCCATATGACTTTGTACTTTGGTTTACTAAAAGTAAATTTGAAAATCAAGCGCTAGTATGGGATTCACCTTGGGGCGTTGGATATCCAGGTTGGCACTTAGAATGTTCTGCAATGAGCATGAAATATCTTGGAGAACATTTCGATATTCACACAGGTGGAATTGATCATATTCCAATTCATCACACAAACGAAATTGCTCAAAGTGAAGGGGCAACTGGAAATAAATGGGTTAACTATTGGCTTCATAATGAGTTTTTAGTTATGTCTAAAGGAAAAGATGGCGATGGCGAAAAAATGTCAAAGTCTTCAGGTGGATTCTTAACCTTACAAAGTTTACTCGATAAGGGCTATGATGCGCTCGATTATCGATTCTTTTTACTTGGTGGGCATTATAGAAGCCAACTTGCTTTTTCATGGGATGCAATGGATAGTGCTAAAAATGCACGAAAAACCCTAACACAACGTATTGAAAAAGTTTTAACGCAAGCATTAGCTGATGGTTTATCAGTAGACGATGTTAATGCTATGAGTGCTTGCGAAAACATTTCATATTATAATGGTATTACGTATTCTGATGCTGCAAAAGAATTTTTACAAGCTTTTACAACAGCAGTTGAAGACGATTTAGCAATTCCGAGAGCTTTATCGCAACTTCAAATGGCTGTAAAAAGCAAAGATTTGAGTGCAAAAGAAATACTAACACTTGTTTCACACATGGATTTTGTACTAGGATTAAAACTCATTGAAAATGTGCTTATAGCGTATGAAGAAAAGACAAATGCTGTAAAATCAACCAATGAAAGTACCGGGGATAGTGAAATAGATGCTCTTGTTGCGGAAAGAAATAATGCAAAAAAAGAGAAGAATTATTCCCGTTCGGATGAAATACGTGATATACTTAAAGAGAGAGGAATTGTACTGACGGATACTCCGGATGGTACAACATGGTCACGCGTCGGAAATTAATTTTGTAAAAAAAATTAGTTTTTATGTAACTTTTGGGAGCTTGCTTTGTTTGATACACAGATATGCGTAGCAGAAGAAACTGATTTTAGAAAAGTTTATGATGCTAACATTAATTTATTGTTAAAAGTTGCAACACGTATTGTCAATGACTTGGACGTTGCTGAGGACTTAGTGCATGATTCTCTAATAAAGATGCATGAAAGGGGACTTGTGTTCCCATCTATGGACGATGCAAAGTACTGGCTCTTGAGAGTTGTAAAAAATGCTGCCTTGAATTACGTTAAACGTAGAAATAGAGAAAGGCTGGCATATGAAAAGTTTCTTAAAAATGATAGGCTTGATGTTGAAACTGGAGAAACAAATCTTTTAAAAAATGATGCTCAAAAACGCATCAAAGAGTCTTTGGAAAAACTTCCATTGAACTTAAAGGTAGTGTTAATCTTGCGAGAATATGCAGAATTGAATTATAAGGAAATAGGTAAAATCTTAGATATTACGGAGGGCAATGTGAAGGTTCGTGTTTTCAGAGCGCGAGAGCAGTTAGCGAAGTTGATAGGAGATGAAGATGTCTACTTGCCCAAGTAATAATATTCATTCTTTATATGTTGATAATGAACTGAATCAATCCCTTAGGCACAATTTTGAAAACCATTTGAATTCATGTGATACATGCAAAAAACAAGTTGCTCAATATTTAGAGATGCGTAATAAATTACAATCTCTTAATGAACAAATCGACGTTGAAGAAGGTTTTGAACGATTAAAGACTCGTTTTAGTTATAAAACTAATATTGCGCCACATCGCACTCTTAGTTTTGCAGCATTTGTTTTAAAACTATCGCCAGTTTTGGCAGCAGTTGCAATTTTTGCATTGTTTGTTCCTTTAATAAATTCATCAGTAGATGAAAACATTGCTACTCATTCGTATTCAAATTCCTCTTTGAATGAATACTATGTATTTCCTTCTAGTGTTAGTAACGAAGTTGCGCCAATGCAACAAAAAGGTGTTGTCGTTGAAGATGCTATTACGCTGTCTAGAATCAATTCTAAGTGCGGAAAATTGTATGCAGTAGAAATAGATCCAGGAAAGTTTATTGAAATGGATGTATTTATGCCAGCGAATATAAAAGAAAGTGACTTTATTGATATTATTCTTTTTGATACGCCTTCATTAGTTTTACATGAAACTGATGACTTTGGATTTTCACATCCGGTATTTTTGCTACGGGAATAAATATTTTGAGCTTTTTATCTAACATTAAATATTATTTTCTAAAACACTCAGTTGTGCGTGCCTTAGTTGTGTTTGGCCTTATCTTTTTTGTGTTTTCTTTTTTTGCACTTATTTTTTCTCAAGACACATCTGAACCGGTTATTGTCGACATTAACCCTGCCGTTGGTGAACCAGGGGATATTATGACTATTTCTGGTGAACACTTTGGTTCAAGAGGTGTTGGGTCTTCTGTTGAAATTGGAGGTGTTCAATTAACATCTTCTGCTTTTTTAGCATGGACAGATACTTCTATAAAAGTTGTACTACCTCACAATGTGTCAGATGGCCTTGTTTACGTTGAAACAAAGAACGGGCGCTCTAGTCCAAGTGTTTTTGCAAATCGAAAAACCATTCCTGTTCCAATAGCGCAAAATACCAGAATGGCTATGCCTATTATTGAAGCGGTAAAAACAGATGGTAATTCTGTTGGATCAATGGTAACTATTGATGGTGCAAATTTTGGGACAATTCGAGATTCATCAAAGGTGTTATTTACACTCTCTAATGCTTCTGGAACAAATAGACGGCAAGTAATTGAATGTTCTGAATTTGATAAAGATTATCAGTTTTGGAGTGATACTCAACTGCAAGTTCGAATCCCCGAAGGAGCAATTACGGGGCAGCTATATGTACAAACAGAGCATGGAAGAAGCACAGGCTTTGCTATAACTATTTCACAAAGTGTTGGCTCAAAAACTTATGATGGGCTTAGAACATACACGGTAAATACAAATGCCGATATTACAGAAATTGAAGCAAAGGAACATGAAACAATTACGCTTTTTATGCCTTATCCTGTAACAAGTGTTGTGCAAAGATCTGTTGAAGTGTTATCTTCAAATCCAGAACCTCAAATGACTTATTCAAATAATTTTGTGCATCAAATATCACAACATGAAATTACTTCTGCTAAAAACACATTTGCGCATTCACTGTCTGTAGACGTGTATGCAGTATCAACAAAGGTAAATGTAAATTCTGTAAGACAATATACAGATAATAGTAAAACATTTTATAGTGAATATTTAAAACCTGACAGTATTACTCCTTCAGACGATGCAGTAATAACAGACTTGGTTTCAGAAATTATTGGGCGAGAAACAAATCCTTGGAGAAAAGCTCAGCTATTATATAATTGGATAATTGAAAACATTACAATGGTTAGCACATTACATAGTGCAGAGTCTCCAGTTTTAGATGCATTGGAAACACTTGAATGCGATGCATATGAAGTTTCAATAATATATACTGCATTATTACGCTCTGCAGGTATACCTGCTTTTACCAGTGCTGGTATATTAGTAGATGCAAACATAGAAAGTCAAAATCACTGGTGGTGTGAGTTTTATATTGAAGGCTTGGGATGGGTTCCAGCTGATCCTGCATTAGGAATAGGTATTCCGTACGAAGGTTTTCAAAAAATTGAAAATGCGCAAGATTTTTACTTTGGAAATCTTGATGCACAACATATAACATTTTCACGTGGCTGGGATAATATGAGCCAAACCCAAATTTCGGGTAAAAAAGTATATAGACCTAAAACATACGCATTGCAAGCTATATGGGAAGAATCAACAGAGGGAATTATTAAGTATAGTTCCTATTGGCAAAATGCAATGGTAATTGGTGTTTATTAGATAAGAATAGAGAAGGGGATAAAGAAGAGTGTTACAAATGTAGCACAATATTCTTTTATGAGTTTGTGCTTGCAAACTCAATATTTATTGGCATTTTTATAGGAGAAAATATGGTAAAAGTTCTTTCAGTAGGTGGATCAATTGTTGCTCCAAATAATCCTGATACAGCATTTTTAGTGGCTTTTTCTGCAATGGCCAGAGCTTGGCTATCTGAAGACAATGATAGAAAACTTATTTTAGTAGTAGGTGGTGGCGGTCCTGCACGCGAATATCAAAAAGTGTATAACGAATGTACGCGTCTTGCGCATGGAGAATTTTTAGCCAGTGAAGCCGATTGGATTGGAATTACTGCTACAAGGTTAAATGCCCAACTTTTACGAGCAATTTTTGCAGATATTTGTCCGAATGAAGTAGTGTATGACCCTACAGCACATTTTGACTTTAATGGCCGTGTGTTAGTAGCCGCAGGATGGAAACCAGGCTTTTCAACTGATACCGATGCAGTGTATTTAGCAGAGCGCTTTGGTGCTAAAACAATTGTGAATCTTTCAAATATTGAAAAAGTGTATACGGATGATCCTAAACTGAATCCAGATGCAAAGCCGATTGACGATATTTCATGGAAAAAATTTCGTGAAATGGTTGGTGATGAATGGGTACCTGGTAAAAACTGTCCTTTTGATCCAATTGCAAGTAAAAAAGCAGAAGGCTTAAAACTTCATGTTATATGTGCTGGTGGAAAAGACATTAATAACATTCGAGCAATATTGGATGAAAAGGAATTTACTGGAACTACTATAGGTTAGTTTATAACCATGCCATACGGGATAACATGCCTTCGAGCTTTATTCCGTATTGTGTATCTGCTGCCCAAGTACCTGCTAAGCCGTGTACTGTTGGCGATTTTCCCTTTGGGTTTACCCATTTATATCGTGGGTCTACAAGTGGCATTACAAGAGGTTCTGGGCTTCCATACGCTTTTAAGTGTTGAATATGGGCCCTTACGCCTTCTTGCTCTGTTGCAAACACATTCCCACGCTGAGTTTCATCTATTGCACCTAATCCACAAAAGTTATTCATTTCTTCGGTAACGAGTCCTCCAAAACGTAAAAATCCCGTTTCTAAACACATTTGTGCAAATGCCACATCGGAGTTTACCCCTTCAATCTTAGCTTCGCTAATATAAAGAGCAGCAAGGCGTTCAACTTTTTCTTTATTTCCAGTGGGGTTTTCTTGCATAAAAAATGTTACCAGCGACTCTTGGCTTTTGATGCCATCTGCCATTATGTCTGTTGAAGGAGCTCTATACATTTTTTGGCTTTCTTTCATAGAATCAGGGGCTGTAATACAAGATGATAGCATTATAGCTAAAGGAAGGATGCACCATAATATGCTTGGCTTTGTGGTTATTATTAAATTATGTACTTTTTTATTATTTTTCATATCTTAGAGTACTTTTTTTTTAAAAAAAAAGCAATATGTTCAGAAAAAGACGTAAAAATTGACACAGAATTGTGAGAATATAGATAGAGGTTTTATATGGAAACACTGAACACTGACTTTGGTTCAACTGAGTACTCTTTATCTGCTCTTTCTTTATCTGAAAGAACAAAGCCCGACTCTAGAGAAAAGCTATTACAGATGGGAGTTGATGTATTAAGCAATCAAGAATTAATGATGGTTTTGCTCGGTAGTGGAACAGAGAAAATCCCTGTACGCAAACTAGCTGGAAGGGTTTTAGATCAATTGAAAGTATGCTCGAGTGAATCTGTTTTAAGCACGCTATTATCCCTTGAAGGTATAGGGCCTAGTAAAGCATGTTTAGTAAGTGCAGCTATGGAACTAGGTAAAAGGTTAAACTCATCTTCTGGATCTAGAATTTATAGCCCTGTAGATATTATTCCATTTATTCAACACTATACGCTTGAAAAGCAAGAACATTTTTTGTGTATTTCGTTAAATGGTGCACATGAAATTCTTACCATTAGAACTGTTTCTATTGGAACTTTAAATAGATGCATAATTCATCCTAGAGAAGTGTATGCGGAGGCCTTAAAAGAACGTAGTGCAGCAATTATTCTTGCACACAATCATCCTTCTGGTAATACTAATCCCTCAGAAAATGATATTGAAGTAACCCAACAACTCTATGATGTTTCAAAAATTTTAGGAATACATTTATTGGACCACATTATAATTTGTGCTAATGAATATTTTAGTTTTGCTGAAAACGGACTGGTTTTTTTAAAATAGTTGTGTTATACTAGGTTTATGCAAAATATGTACCGTTATGTTTTTATGCTATGCATATGTATTTTTTTTTCTATTACAACTGTTTTCGCTCAAGATACCGTTGAAATGATTGTGCGTGAAAACGCTCAAAGTAGTACTAATGCATTGGTAAATATACGCACAAATATTAGTGGCGTTGAAGTTTATTTTAATAATTTATATAAAGGTATAGCCCCTCTCACTATTGATGAAATGACTCCAGGCATATATTCTGTTTTGTTAAAAAAAGATGGATGGGAGAAGAAGTCTGTATATGTATCATTAGAAGAAAATACCGAAACAAATCTTTATTTTGAGCTTGTTCCAATTACCGGCTTTTTACGTATTGATACAAATATTGATAATGCTGAAGTGTACATAGATGGTGTAAAAATAGAGGCGACTGAAACACTTAGCTCTCATTTTCTTGAAATTCAAGAAGGAGTTTACACTGTAAAAGTTACCAAGTTTGGATACGAAACACAGTCAAAAACAGTACGCGTTTTTGAACATGTTATTTCTAATGCCGATTTTACAATGGAAAAAGCTTTGTTTGATATTGAATCTTTTAGTGCACGTTCTGAGCGTTTTAATCCACTAGCTCCAGGGGGGCTCTCAATTGCATCTTTTGACTTTGTTGTAAATGCTCCTAGTAGCGCTTTGTTCGAAGTAGTGGATAAAAACAATGTTGTAGTGTACTCGCAGCATATTGTAAATATAAACTCAGCAAATAATCGTGTAAAATGGAACGGTAAAAACTCTTTAGGAATACCTTTATTACAAGGAGCATATACAGCGAAACTAACTGCTATACCAAATGCAGGTTGGACAAGCAAAGTTTTATCATATGAAAGCGAAGATAGTGATAATAATACCATCGTAACAACTACGCGAACTATAATTGATAATTCTATATTTTACCCATTAGTTAGTGCAAGTGCATTAGGCAGTTCTAATGGCACAGTAAATGCTCGCCTTATGCCTGTTGGCACCACCTTAGTATCTTTTTCAGGTGTTTCAGATTTTTCTACAACAACAGGTTTTACATCACTACCTTTTTCTCTTTCTGGTGTTTTTACTCCTTTTTCTTTTACCGAGTTATCCTTGCGAATTGGAGCTGAAGCTCAATCAAATTCATCTACAAATATTCCTGTATTCTTTGGCACAGCTATAAAACTTTCTACTTCCTTTAATGACTTTTACTTTGCAGGAACAGTGCGCTATACCTATTCTACAGAAAAGTCTTTTTCGCCAATATATACAGATGCAGGTTTAGGTTTAGGCCTAGCTTTTGCGTATGAAATTAATAGCATACTTTTAACAGCGAGCGAAGAAGCTGTTTTTGGAAGCGAAACAGGTAATGTTGGTGCCTTTGACGGTCATTTAAAGACGGGATTATCTATTCAGTTTCAAAAGGGCTCTTTTTCTTCAAATGCGTGGGCAAGTTTGTATTCGCCATTTAGCCTATCTTCTATGGTGTTCTTCGACACAATTGAAACGGGTATAGAGGCTATGGTTTTACTTCCTAACACCACTATTGTGCCTACTTTGGGATGTAGCTATGCGTATTCTGATAGTAATTCTCATACTATTGGGGTTCGCTTTGGGATGCAAGTATTAATACCTTAAAATCTGCCTGCTCTAAGCGGCTTCTTGAAAAGAGAGGATAAAAGTATGAGTACGCTTTATGTTGAAATTATTCAAGTCTTATCTATTTTGAACTATATGTTTGCTATCTTTATTTTGTTTTTTGAGCGCAAAGGTTCTGCAGGTAGGTTTGCGTGGATTCTTACTCTAATCTTGCTTCCTGGTTTAGGCTCCTTATTATACATTGTTTTTAGTGGGCATTTTTTTACAAAGACAAAAAAAATGGAACTCGCTAAAAAAATAGTTTATGACGAATCTGTACAACTCATGCAAAAGCAACATGAGTTCTTTCTTAATCAGGCAGGAAAACTTCCAAATAAAGTTGTAAATGAATATGCTCCACTAATTGATATGAACATTAAGTACGGTCAATCGCTTATGACATACGCTAGCTCTGTTAAGGTTTTCTTATGGGGTAAAGATAAATTTAAGGCTCTTTTCGAAGATATTGAAAAAGCAAAGCATCATGTGTTTATTCAATATTTTATAATTAGAAATGATAGAATTGGAAATGAGTTTATGAACCTTTTGTGTAAAAAGGCTCGTGAAGGTGTAGAAGTAAAGCTTTTATATGATGACCTTGGATGTATACGAGCATTTCGATCCTTTTTTAAGAAGCTTGATGCTGCAGGTGGTGTTAGCCTCCCATTTTTCCCAGTTAGACGAGGTAATTTATTTTCAATTAATTTTAGAAACCACCGAAAAATAGTAGTTATTGATAGCAAAATAGCTTATACAGGTGGTTTTAATATTGGTGATGAATATGAGGGGAGAAAAGGATATCTTTGGCGTGATACTCATGTGCGTTTAACCGGAAACTGTGTGTATGAATATTTAATCCTTTTTTTAGTCGATTGGTATGCAGTATCTAGCGGGAAGCGAAGTCAAATTTGGTTTGGAAAAACAAATAAATATACCATACCCGATATTGGGGCAATCAATAGAAGAGTTTTACATTCATTAAAAGATGATACAGCTAGCGCTAAACATATTCCTACACAGGTAGTTTCTTCTGGACCCGATAACCAGCAACGAACAGAGATTCGCGATGCCATGATTAGAATGATTATGAATGCAAAGGATAAAATATATATACAAACGCCGTATTTTACACCAGATGAAGCCTTTTTTTCAGCATTAAAAATTGCAGCTCTCTCGGGAATAGATGTTAGAATTATAGTTCCAGGGCGGTGGGATAAATTCTATGTAAAAGCTGCGGCTTTTGACTTCATAAGAGAAATGATTCCTTATGGAATAAGTTTTTATAAGTACCCAGGTTTTATACATTCGAAGGTTATTATTGTTGATGGTAAAATATTGTCATTAGGTTCTTGCAATATAGATTCTAGAAGTTTCGATCTTCACTTTGAAACAAACATATTTTTCTTTGACGAAAGCTTTACACAAAAACATGAAGAAATATTCTTCGAAGATCAAGCTGTATGCAGTAAGCATGAACTTGAATGGTTTGAATCTCGACTAATTTTTAAGCGAGCGTGGTGGAGTTTTTGTAGACTTTTTTCACCAATTATGTAGTTTTTATTATTAAACATATGTACAAAATAAAATAATTATGATATAATATAAGTATAACTAAAAGTTGTTTGAAAGATCTAAAATTTATTTGGGTGAGGATAAAAGTGAAAAACTATTTAGTGGTTTTTTCGTTAATTTTTAGTTATCTCTTAATGGGTTGTAATTTTTTTATTGAAACCCTTCCTATCACATCTGGTGTAAATGCTAATTATCAAAGTTTTAGTGTTAAGCACTACAATAATCTAGTAACTAGTGAGAATAATGTTTCAATCATATCTGCAAATTTGGTAAAAGAATCTGAATACTTACGAATATTTCTAAAAGAAGGTCAAGAAATGTCCTATAAGGATATTAGCTATATTGCTGATAATTTTGACCTTTTATATCCTAAGATGATTGACATCTATGGAGAGCATACTGATGTAGACAGAAATAACAAAATTACCGTGTTGTTGTACGATATTAATGTTGGATATAGTAATGGTGATGCGTATATTGCAGGTTATTTTAATCCTTATGATCTTTTTGGCCTAAACCATGCTGAAATTCTTTATGTAGAAAGCCAAGCTTCGGGTGATATTGAAAATATTTTTACAACGCTAATACACGAGTTCCAACATCTAATAAATTTTAATGAAAATTATTTTGAAAATAATGAAAAGCCCTGTGATCTTTGGCTAAATGAAGCCTTGTCTGAGTCAACAAATATTCTTATCTTTGAAGAACTTAAAAAAAATGCTGCTATGCCAACCAGTAGACTACAAGTTTATAATAGTACCCCATCACGCTCAATAAGTTATCACGATATTATTAGTGCTGGAAACTATTTTTATACATGGGACAGTAATTCTCAATCTATTTTAGCAGATTATGCTACTGCTTCACTATTTATGTATTGGCTTTACCTACATTATGACGGGGAAGATATTATAAGGAAAATATCAAAAGGAGCAAATAAGGGGACATATCAAGCGGTATTAGATAGTTTAGGAACTACAGATTCTTGGGAAGACCTTATGATGAGATGGCTTAGTGCAAATCACTCTATTTCCTCTGGCTATCCAAATGGAAAACAAGCTTATTGGAGAAATGGAGAGCTTGTAGTTAGTAATTTAACATTAACACCAAAAATCTATAGAAACTATGGTGAAACCGTTAATCTTTATCCAGGAGATATGCTCTTAACAGAAGTAGAACCTGAGATTCTTCCTTCTCTTACAAGAAGTGCAAATCCTATTATTGAACAAAGCGATTTTTCTATTTCAAATGCAATACAAGTGTATTTTACTTATAATAGCAAAGATAGTACGCCTGGAACTTATATCTCGGTGAAATTACCTGAAGTAGAGTTACAATCTATGTTTTCCTATTCAATGCAACGATCGTATAACTATACTCCAGATATTGGTTATAAGATTGTTCCTGTATCACAGCAGCCAATAGACTCATTTTAAGGAAGTTTGAAAATGAAATATCTAAAAAAATATTTTCAAGTTTTTCTTCTTGTCTTTATGGCTTTTTTCGTAACACAACCTACGGAACTTGAGGGAACCGTTCGTCTTGTTGGAACATCTCTTTTTCCAAGCCTTGTTTTTACAACGCCAGAGGGAAAAGATTATTTTTTTGATGATGAACTTTTTAATTCATTTGTAGAATACCAACATAGAAGACTTGTATTGAGCATTACCGAAATGGATGATGAAATTTGGGAACTAGCTGATGGCAGCAGAAAATTTGTTCGACCTACAATATATAAGGCAGAAATTTTAGAAGTAAAACAATAAGGCGAATAGTTTTCACTTGCTTTTCTCTTAATTCTATAGTATATTTATTACACAGTAAGGTTTATGAAAACCATTACAAACCTGTCCCTGTATTACGGGGGTGCCCAGGTTTCGACGGGTGTGATTCGTGGCT
>CAYJLQ010000020.1:0-15748 GCA_964370725.1 uncultured Treponemataceae bacterium | reverse complement strand
CGGCATGAAAAACATGCGAAAGTTCATGAAAGATAATAAAAATCGATAAAAAAAGGCTTACTTGCGGCAAGCCAAATTTCAACTCTCTGTCACCTTGAGCGAAGTATCTTTTAAATCAGCGTAGTTTAGAATCTCGTAGTAGTGGTTTATTGCAATAAACCACTACTACGGTCGAAATGACTTCATTATTAATTGTTAATTATGAATTATTAATTATCTAGTCTTCTACCTTCAAAAATGCATCAAAGTCGTTAAGTACTTTTTGGTCTTTTTTATCTAAAAGGCTTACGAGTACGGTTGCTCCAAGACCTACAATAAATCCTGGTAAAATTTCGTAAACGTCAAATATACCACCAGATAAATTAAACCATACAAGACAGGTAATTCCACCTGCAATTAAACCTGCAATGGCTCCGTTTCTAGTTGTTCCACGCCAAAAGAGCGCAAGAAGAATAACTGGCGCAAATGATGCCCCAAAGCCGCCCCATGCAAAACTTACAAGTCCAAAAATTGAGCTATTAGGGTTAAGGGCTATAATAAAAGCTATTACTGCTACTACGCACACTGTTAGTCTACTTAGTAAAAGTGTTTCTTTTTCGCTTGCATTTTTTCGAATAAATCCTTTGTATACATCGCGTGAAAATGCTGAAGATGCCACTAAAAGCTGCGAATCTGCGGTACTCATTGCTGCAGCCATTATGCCACAAAGGAATATACCTGCAACGAACGATGGGAATAAGTCCATAATAACGCTTAAGAAAATGGTATCGGCTTGATTATCTGCCAATACTGTTGGAAGAAGGTATTGTTTACCAATCATACCAACTGCTATTGCCGCAATGAGTGCGATTGTTACCCACACCATTGCAATTCTTCTTGAAACTGCAATTTCTTTATTAGATCTAAGTGCCATAAAGCGAACTAAAATATGAGGCATTCCAAAGTAGCCTAAGCCCCATGCTAGGTTTCCGAGTGTTGACATTATAGATAGTGAGGATCCTGCATCTTCTGTAAATGGAGACATAAACTGGCTACCTAAACTTGCAACTGCTTGATATGTTTCCATTGGTCCACCTAAAAAGATAACCATTACTATAACTGAAAGGGTAAGGGCAAAGAACATTACCATCCCTTGTATAAAGTCAGTTGCGCATACTGCCAAATAACCACCCAAAAGAGTGTAGGCAACAATAACTACTACACCAAGAACTAGAGCATAAAGATATGGAATACCGTACACAGAATTAAACACCTTAGCACAAGCAACAAATCCAGATGCTGCGTATACGGTAAAGAATATTAAAATAAAAATGGTTGCTATAAGACCTGTAACGCGAGATTTATCATTAAATCTATTTATAAAAAACTCAGGTATTGTAATTGCATCTCCTGCATGAATAGAAAACTTTCTAAGTCGCTTTGCAACGATAAGCCAGTTTAGGTAAGTACCTACGAGTAAACCTATTGCAGTCCAAAATACGCCACTAAGGCCAGTAACATAGGCTACTCCTGGAAGACCCATTAAAAGCCATGCCGACATATCGGAAGCTTCTGCGCTGAGTGCTGTCATCCAAGGACCAACCTTTCTTCCGCCTAAGAAAAAGTCGCTTGTGTTTTTAGTTTTTTTTACGTAGCGAAGTCCAATAAATATCATTATTCCTAAATAGCAAATAAAAGCTATGAGAATATTTATTGCATCCTTTGTCATGTTTTACTCCTCATCTTGTGTTATTATAGATAGTAACATTATAAAAGGAATAGAGAATATCGTCAAGATGAAACGTAACTATTTGTAGAATCTTTCGTACTTTTTTTAACTATTACTAACGTAGCACATATGTTTCTACTCTTTCTTCTAAACTTGGGTATGGTACATTTTTAAGTAGCAACTCAATAAAGTTTTTTTCTGTTAATGGTTTTGAAAAATAATACCCTTGAATAAAGTCGCATCCCATAGATTGCAATAAGAGTGCTTGTTCACGTGTTTCTACACCTTCTGCAACTAGTTTAAGTTCTAAGTCCTTTGCCATATGTACAACTGCTTTTACTAATGCAAATTGCTTTTTACAATTAAATCCACAGTCTAAAAATGCCTTATCCATTTTAAGTGTATCAACAGATAATGATGAAAGTCTATTAAGCGATGATGCACCAGCTCCAAAGTCATCAAGAGACACTGTAAATCCTAAACTATGAAATAGCGTTACCTTTGCTGCTAACACTTCTTCTTGATTTAGTATTGCACTTTCGGTTACTTCTAAATCTATTTCACTTGGACTTACCTTATACATTGCTAGTATGTCTATGAGCCTTCGTATTGTTTTTGAATATAACACAGTATGTCCAGAAAGATTTACCGAAATTACTGGTAGAACCATAAAGCCTCTGTGCTGGCTAATAAAGCGGCATACTTCTTCGAAAACATAGCAATCCAGTTCGTATATAAAACCAGTAGCTTCAAAAAGTGGAATAAATGAATCTGGGTATATAGGATCTTCTTTAATAGGATTCCAGCGCACCAATGCTTCAGCACCCTTAATAGTTAAATCTTCTAAGTGTACCTTTGGTTGGTAATGTACGGTAAACTCTCTGTTTTTTAATGCGCCTTCCATCCTAAATAAAATCTCGGTTGTTACTTCTTGAGATTTTTTTTGTTGTGGTGTGTATTCAATAAAAGTGCTCTTTACAACGCCCTTGCCTAAAACTCTAGCCCTGTTTGCATTGTCAATCATAACTTCACACATTTCATGAGGAGATTCAATTACGTATCTTCCAACAGATAAGTGAATAGGGTAGTTTTCACCAATAATATTTGCTATTACAGGTTTTACTTCGCTTCTCCATACATCTTTTAAATCAATATCGTTATCTCTTTTTCTAAAAATAAGTATTCTGTCTGCGGTATCTCTACCTAATATTGTGTTTTCTTTTAAATCTTTTTCACTTTCTTTCACTGTTGTGCAAATATCTTTTTGCTTTGCATTTAATGGAGCGCCAAAGGCAATGGTTAAAATGCTTGCAAATGTAGCCAACACCTTGTTCCCAGCCTCTCGGCCAAATGTTTTATTTATATTCTTAAAGTGATCTATATCAATTGATATTATTTCGTATTCGCTTTTTTGGGCTGTTTTTAATACTTTTTTAATTTGCATTTGAAACATGTACATTGACGGAAGTCCTGTAATAGCGTCATAGTTTACTATATCAAGAACTGCATCGTAGTGTTTTTTTTGGGTATAAAAATAATACAATGTAATAATTAAAATAATGGCAACTAATATACCTATAGTAATAGGTAGGTTAGCACGTAACACATCTGCAAAGCTTAATCTTGGCAAAAACAGCGTTCTTTCAACTAAACTAATCTCTTCTATTTCTTGCGATGATAAGTCTCTTGACATAATGTTAAATACAGACAAGTAACCTGTTGGAAGGTCTTTTGAAATAAACAAATGGAATGGCAACCTAAAATTTGTAACATAAAGAGAATAGTCTTGAGAGCCTAATCGAGCTAATGCGTAGTCACTTCCATTACTTGTTAAAAACATTCCTTCAATTTTGTTTCGCCTAAAGTCACTTAATAGCGATTCTAAATTTGGGTATGTTTTTAATGTATTATTCGGAAAGGTAGAATGTAATAAATCGTAGTTAAAAACGTTATAATGTATAATACCAATTGTAACACTCTCATCATCCTTCATTGTTTTTTCAATAGTTTGTTCTTTTGATATTAGTACAATTTGTTGTTGGGTATATGCTTCGGTATAATTATAATAGTAATTATACTCGCTTAATAATCCAGTCATTGAAAGAACAATGTCAAATTTTTGCACATTTTCATCTATTGTTCCAATGTTATCGAATGGAACATAGTTCACCGTAAAATGATGCTTTTTTGCTAGTGTATTAAGTATTTGTACATTTATTCCCTGAGCACTTCCATCCTCTGCAGTGTACTGGTAGGGTCTATGATTTGATGCATAACCGACGGTAAAGTTTTTATCTCGCAAGAGTAAGGATTGTTCTTTTGTAAGTGCATAATCAAACGATTCAAAATAGTCAAAGTATGTTTCATGTATTCTTTCATTGAATCCATGGTCAGATAATCTAATTTTTTTAAGTGCGCTATCAATTTCATCTAAAATATATTTGTTTTGTGGTGGTGCAATAAAGCGAAGATCAATGTTCCCAAGGTTTGCAATTACTTTAAAGTCTTTTGCAAAATCTCTTCCTGACGATGAACTTGTTGCTAAATAAAAATCTGCCGCATGATTAAGAAAGTCGTTATAATCATTTGCATATACATATTCAACTGAAATATTATGTTCTTCTAAATAGTTTTCTAAAAAAACATTATAGGGATTTCCGTCAAAAACCATTACTGTTTTGCCATCTATGCTTTGTGGGTCATTGTAAAATGCATCAGTATTTTGGTCACTTACTAAAATAATTTCTGCATCAACAAAGGTTTCATTGGTAAATGATAATACTTCAGCTCTCGATGCTTCGTAGCCTAGAGGGCCTAAAATATCAATCTTACCACTTTGAATAGCAGTTGTAACATCGAGGTACTTTACTTCAATATATTCAAACTCTAAGTTGCTATAATGTTCAATTGTTTGAAAGATTTCTATTCCATAACCTTTTTTATCAATAGAGTATTCATCTAAAACCATATCGGTTACATCAATGTAACCAACACGTACTACTCTAGAGTCATTTGCATGTAAAAATTCCACACAAAAAAGGCATATGAACAAAATGGCATATGCTTGCTGCTTAATACTCATTGGGACTCCTCTCTAGCCACATATCAAATAATTATCAAAAAATCTGAGGGTTTATATCCATTTACGTATACTTTAAGTATACAAGCGAAATTTTAACTTGTCAATGTATTTACAATAAATATATAATACTCTTATTTTAAAAATTACAAAAATAATGAAAAACTTTGCAATAAACTATTGACATAAAACTGTAAAAAATATATACTACTATTCGTTACGCAATCTGTTGCGTTAACAAATGCCGTTGTAGCTCAGTCGGTAGAGCAATGGACTGAAAATCCATGTGTCGACAGTTCGATTCTGTCCGACGGCATGAAAGCAAACTTCTTTGAGGTTTGCTTTTTTTTTATTTAAATAGCTATTTATGCATAGTTATTTGCTTGAATAATCTCAAAAGATGCTATATAATATTATTATGAAGTGGGTAGTGTTTAGAGGAATCGGCGGAGACGAAGATTCAAAAAAAGTAATGTCATATCTCAAAAAAAAGCAAGTTATCTGCAAGGCATTTAAATTTGACCTAGCACATTTGTCAGAACCAGACGACAAAAATATGACATCTACTATTACTACTCTTTGTGAAATTCTTGCAGATGCGACTCATGTTGTACTGGTAAACATAGAACAAATTCCTATCGTTGGAACATTCTTATATGCACTTGGATTAATATCTCAAAAATCTGTTTTTATGACAGGAGAACGACACGGGCTTCCAACTTGTTTAACAAATAGTTTTTTCCCAACTTGCATAGACATAGATGAACTTTATGACAGACTCGATAAGTACTTTCCTATCTTCCAAGAAGAAGAAAAAAAAGAAATTGCTCGCCATCAATTGTTTAGCTTAAACATTCCATTAAATCCAGATGCTTTTGCACATCATCTTTGTGCAGGAAATGAAGATGAATGTAATATTTTTTATGCTGCTGGTATGGATGTAGACTCTACTGATTCTGCTGGAACACCAATGATATGTAATGCAGCTCGTGCGGGGCAGCTTTACATGATAAACTGGCTTATTGAAAAAAACGCAAACATAGATGCTGTATCAAAAGACAGGGGCTATTCTGCAATCATGGATGCGATTGGTAATAAAGATAAAGACACTGTTGCCTACCTAGTGCAAAAAAATGCAAATTTAGATATTGTTAGTAAAGATGGCCAGCCAATCGCTGTATTAGCAGCTGGAACCGGAAATGTTGAAATTTGCAAATTACTTGTAGGTCATAATGTTGATGTACATAAAAAAGATAACTTAGGCATGTCAGGTCTTGATTATGCAAATCTTTTTAGACATGAAAAAATAGTAGAAGCCTTTTCCTCGGTGCAAAAATGAAACCTATAGTGTTTACTGGTGGGGGAACAGGTGGACATATTTATCCTGGCTTAGCAATTGCAGATGAATTAAAAGCTATCTCAAACGATTATTCCATAATATGGATTGGCTCTAATAACGGAAAAGATAAAAAAATGGTTGAGGCTAATGTTTCCAAAACAGGAGTTAAAACAGCCAATCGCTTTATTGCAATTCCTTCTGGAAAACTACGTCGATATGCTTCTTTTCAAAACTTCATAGATATTTTTAAGATAGGTTTTGGTTTTATTGCCTCTGTATGTATACTTTTAAAAGTAAAACCGCTTTTAGTATTTTCTAAGGGTGGATTTGTAAGTGTGCCCCCATGTGCTGCTGCAAAGCTTTTAGGTATTCCAGTGTTTACACATGAATGCGACTTTTCGCCAGGGCTTGCTACAAAGCTTAATATGCGCTTTGCAAATAAAATATTGCTTTCTTACGAAGAATCTAAAAAGTTTTTTAATGCTGCATCTCAACCAAAATTAGTTGTTACGGGTAATCCTGTAAGAGATGTATTTTTTCATACAGATTCTAGTATTGGATTTACTTTTTTGGAATTACAAAAATCTAAAAAGCCCATCCTAATGGTGCTTGGCGGTTCAAGTGGCGCTAAACAAGTTAACAATGTAGTATTTGAAAATATTGAATGGCTTTCAGAACAATTTGACATTGTGCACCAAACTGGTGCTGGTGAAGGTTATAAAAGAGCTTTAGAAGTAAAAGCTTCTCTTCCAACTGATGAATCCATTGTGTATAAGCCATTCGATTTTATCTATAGCGAAATGCCTCATGTTTTATCATGCGCCGATATTATACTTTCTCGCTCTGGTGCAAATTCTATTTGGGAATGTGCTGTAGAACAAAAGCCAATGCTTTTACTACCTCTCGCTGGAAGCGGAACTCGTGGGGATCAAGTAGAAAACGCTAAACATTTTCAAGACAAGGGTGGGGCTGTTGTTGTTGATTCTCTTGAAAAAGACTTTGATGTTCTTAGCGGTAATATTACATCAGCGCTAAGCATTATGAAAAACGAAGACAGCCTACAATCAATGAAAAATGTATTAAAAGAAATGACACAAACAAACCCTGCTAAAACAATTGCAGGCTTATTAATACAGGAAATAGGATACTAAGGGATAGTACTCATGACATTTAATTTTTTAGACATTATATTTTTTGCAATTATATTATTGCTTGCAATTCATGGAGCAGTTGCAGGTTTTGTAAAAGAATTCTTTTCAAAGGCCGCCATTGTTCTTGGTGTTTTTGTAGCAGTAATGTTTTATGCAAGGCTTTCGCCATATCTTAATAAGCACATAGAATCAGACTTTATTTCAAAAATTCTTGCATTTTTATTATTGTTTATTCTTGTCTATCTCATTGTTCGCCTTATTCAACATTTTGTTGGAAACTTTTTTTCTGGCGAAATTCTCGGTGGTTTAGACCGTGTAATGGGATTTTTCTTTGGTGCTGCTGAAGGTCTTTTAGTGGTATGTATTGTGCTTATTATTATTTATGCACAACCTTGGTTTGGTATAGGATCAATTGTTACCGATAGCTTTTTTCACAAAACTTTTCACAACCTTTTGCAGTCTCCAGTAGGAATGGTGCAAGAGTATATAGCATGTAGTGCAATAGTATCTTCAACTGTATAGGGGTCTTTTTTGTTTGACAACGTATTATATCAAGATGCTACATCGCTCTTGTCAACCGATATACAAAAAGGCGAAATGCCAAAATCTATTTTGCTCGCAGGTCCTTCATGCTCAGGTAAACTTTCAACTGCGCTAGAAATTGCTCGTGTACTTTCTTGTACGGGAGAAGTCGTAGGTGACTGGCAGTGTAACTGTGCTTCATGTTTAAAACATAAAAGCTTAGTAAGTACCGACCTTCTTATTGCAGGTGGCAGAAGCTGTTTGTCAGAAATTGCAGGCGCTAGAAAAACACTTTTAGAAGCACATTCTCAACAAGCTACATGGATTCAAGCAAGTCGTTATCTATTTGTGCGAGGGGTGCGAAAACTTACTGCACGTTTTAATCAAGTTCTTTGGGAAGGCGATGATAAGGTATCAAAAATAAGTCCTCTTGTTTCATCTATTGATGAAATTTTAGAAGTACTCGATCCATTACAGCCTTTGATAGACTTTTCAGAGTTTGAAAAATTAAGTGAAAAATTATTAGATCTTTGTGAAAAGCTTGAAAGTTCTTTTATGTACGACTCTATTCCTATTTCACATATTCGAAAGGCTCAAAACTGGGCACATTATACTATTGCTAGTGGAAAGCGTGTGTTTATTATAGAACATGCCGACAGGATGCAAGAGGGTGTTCGTAATGCTCTTTTAAAAATATTAGAAGAGCCACCTGAACATTGTGTGTTTATTTTAACAACCGAAAATAGAAACGCGGTTATGCCAACTATTCTATCACGAGTTCGAACCTATTCTTTTATAAACCGCTCAATGGTCCAAAATACTGAGGTATTAAAGCGCATTTATAGAATTAGCGATGATACACTCGATGCAATTACTCGTCAAGCTAGTGTTCAAGGCGAAACAGTATTAACGGCATATCTTAATTCATTTTTACCAATTTCACCCGATGATATTTCTCAAATAGCTGCTAATTTTCTTACTACATTGCAAAAAAAGGATATTCCAAATATGGAAGAACTCTTAAAGTCAATGAAAAACTTTGAACCTAAAAGTATGTTAAAACTCTTTTTTAATGCAATGCTTGATGTTCAAAGATCAAAGATACTTTCTACACAGGGTGAACAAACAGCAAGAGTTTCAGAGCAAAGTGCTCAAATTTTAGAAGCTATGAAAACTGCCTACACTAATATAACAATTTATAATCAAGGAATTACTGCTGCGTTTGATGCACTTATATATTCAATTTTAAAGGTTAGCTAAGTGAGAGACTTTTTTAAAAGAGTTACAAGTAAAATATCAAAACTTACTCCAGAACAAGTACAGGATCTTATAGATTCTCTAACAGAAGAAAATGAAACGCTTAATGCAGTATTAGACTCAGTTCATACAGGTTTGTTAATTTGTAATGACCAATGGTACTTGGAATCAAAAAATAAGGCTGCAAGCCGATACATTCCAATGTCAAGTTTTAATAGACAAGCTCCAGTATGGGAACTCATAAAAAACACACAAATATCAGACTTTTTACGAAAGAATAGCACAATACAAAAAAATCATATTACAGATGAGTTTTTGCTCTATGATTCAAATGGTGTTAATAGATTTTTAACTGTTGGTATTTTTCCTCTTGTTCGTGCGAGAAAACTTTGGGGCTATATTATACAAGTTGATGATATAACCGATAAAAGAAAACAAGATATGCTTATTCGTCGTATGGAAAGTATGGCAGGGCTTACAAACCTTGCAGCTAGTGTGGCTCACGAAATTAAAAATCCACTTGGTGCAATTAGCATACATATTCAACTTATTCAAAAAGCTTTAAAAAAAGCACGAGACGGTGATGGTAAACTTCCTAATGCTAAATATGCAGAAAATTATCTTAGTGTTGTTAATGAAGAAATAGAGCGTCTAAATAATATTATTGTAGACTTTTTATCTGCTGTTCGGCCTGTTCGTGCAGAAATAGAAACAATTGAAGCGTCAAAAATTCTAACATCTTTTATTCGCTTTATTGAGCCAGAACTTACCGAAAAAAACATTGAACTTAAAACAGACCTTATGAGTTTTGCCCCTCTCATTAAGATAGATCAAAAACTTTTTAACCAAGTGTTAACAAACTTAGCACAAAATGCTATTGCAGCAATGCCTAATGGTGGTACCATTCATATTACAACTTCTGTAACAAACGATAAGTTTATGCTCATATTTAGTGACACAGGAAGTGGAATGAGTAAGGAAACAGTAAATAGAGCATTTGAGCCATATTACACAACAAAGGCGCAAGGAACAGGTTTAGGCCTTGCGCTAGTATACAAGGTTATTAAAGAAATGGCAGGTGATATTAGTATAAAGTCTGATGAAGGGAAGGGATGCGATATTATTATCACACTTCCTATTTTGCAGCGCGATTTACACCTCTTAGAATACGATAATCAAAACGAAAGTGACACACACGGAGCTTAAAAATGACTGGTACAATTTTAGTTATAGATGATGAAAAAAATATTAGAGAAGGTCTTGCAGCAGCCTTAGAGCTAGAAGATTATTCTGTATTTACTGCTGATGACGGAAAATCTGGTTTAGAAATTTTCAAAAAAGAAGCAATAGATTTAATTATCACCGACTTACGGATGAATGAAGTTGGCGGCGAAAAAGTACTTTCAACAGTTATCGCTCAAAATCCTGCTACAAAGGTAATAATTTTAACAGGACATGGAAGTATTGACTCTGCTGTAGATGCAATGAGGCACGGGGCATACGACTTTTTAACAAAGCCTGTAAATCTTGACCAATTAACATTAATAATAAAAAGGGCTTTAGCAAGAAGCAAACTGGAAATAGAGCATAAGGCTTTATTGGAAGAAGTTCAAAAGCATCGCAGTTTTGAAAAAATTGTTTCAAAAAGCGGCGAAATGGCTAAGGTAATAACGGTTATTGAAAAAACGGCTAATACAAAAAGTTCTGTGCTTATTACAGGCGAAACTGGTGTTGGGAAAGAACTTGTTGCAGATGCACTTCATAACTTATCTTCAAGAAAAGACAAGCCATTTATAAAGGTGCATTGTGCAGCATTATCTGAAAATTTACTTGAAAGTGAACTTTTTGGCCATGAAAAAGGCTCGTTCACTGGAGCAACGGGCTTAAAAAAAGGGCGCTTTGAACTTGCAAATGGTGGAACAATTTTCTTAGATGAAATTGGCGAAATTGATCAAAATGTGCAAATAAAAATTTTACGTGTTTTGCAAGAAAAACAATTTGAGCGCGTTGGAGGAGAGCAAACAATTACATGCGATGTAAGAGTTATTGCTGCTACCAATAGAGATTTGGAAAAAGAAGTAAAAGAGGGTAGATTTAGAGAGGACCTATATTATAGACTTAATGTAGTAAATATCTTTGTTCCCCCATTACGTGATAGAAAGGATGATATTCCGTTATTAGCTTCAAGTTTTTTGTCTGAGTTCAACGCTGAAAATGAAAAACATATTGAAGGCTTTGATTCTGAAACAAGGCGCGTTCTCTACGATTTTAATTGGCCTGGGAATATACGCCAGCTAAGAAACTGTATTGAAAGCGCTGTTGTAATGTGTTCTTCAAAAAATATTGGCTTAGACGACCTTCCTCCAACAATTGTAAGTTCTAATAAAGAGTCGCGCATTTCAATTCCAGCTGGAATCCCAATGGAGGAAGCTGAAAAAATTATTATTATGGAAAATCTATCTCGCAATAAGGGTAATAAAACTAAAACCGCCGATACCCTAGGCATTGGCCGAAAGACCTTACACAGAAAATTAGATGAATGGAACGGGGTTAATTAATAATTTATAATGCACAATGTATAATTAGTGTTTGTAAAATGTACATTTACCACCGAGATACCTAAACTAGATGAATATTATTATTCAATTATTCTCATAGCATTTACAACAGTTTCACATCTTGTGACAGTAATATTAATTATTAATTGTACATTATTAATTACTTCCTGCATTTTTCACATTCTGCAGTAGAGAAAAAGAGCTTAGAATCTGCAGCAACCGATTCAGTAACAAAAACATTTCCTCCAATGGTAGAGCCTTCTCCAATAATGGTGTCCCCACCAAGGATGGTTGCTCCCGCATAAATAGTCACATTGTCTTGTATTGTCGGATGCCTTCTTATATTTTTTAATCGCTGGCCACCACGAGTAGAAAGTGCTCCAAGTGTAACACCTTGGTATATCTTTACATTCGAACCAATGAGCGTTGTTTCTCCAATTACAACCCCAGTACCATGATCAATAAAAAAACTTTCGCCAATAGTTGCTCCAGGGTGTATATCTATACCAGTTCTAGAATGTGCATATTCTGCCATAATTCTTGGAATGTATGGAATAGTATATTTATATAATTCATGTGCAACTCTATGCACTAAAACGGCATGGAAGCCCGGATAACTTAATATTACCTCATCTAAATTATATGCTGCAGGATCTCCATCAAAACCAGCTTGAGCATCAAGGTAAAGTTTTTCTCGAATAGTATCAATACTATTAAAAAAATCTTGCGTATATTGTGCAGCATCACTTTTTCTTCCTTCTTGACGCAATGCTTTTTCAATTTGCGTTTGCAATTTTTTTTGAAGGTATGTTAATGAATGTTTTTGCGGTCCAAAATGTTCAGGAAACAGTACAATTCTAATGCACTGTAAAAGCTTAATTGTTGTAGACCTATTGGGAAAAGATAGTGTACTCATATTATTTGTCTCCCTGTGTAAATAATTCTGTAGATAAGTAGCGTTCTCCTGTATCAGGAAGAATAACTACAATATTTTTATCGCTGTTTTCCGCTTTTTTTGCAAGTTCTATTGCTGCATATAGTGCAGCGCCTGATGAAATGCCTACCAATAAGCCCTCTTGCTTTGCGAGGCTTCGTGCTGTTTTGTATGCATCATCTTCAGTTACACACATAAAAGAATCGCAAATGCTATTATTAAAAATATCAGGCTTAAAGCCCGCTCCAATGCCTTGCAATCCATGTGCCCCTACTGTACCTGTTGTGAAAAATGGAGAACTGGCAGGCTCAACCCCTATTATAGCTATTGATTCATTTTGTGATTTTAAAAACTCACCAGTACCTGTAATAGTACCACCGGTTCCAATCCCTGCAACAAATATATCAACATTACCTTCCATATCTCTCCATATTTCAGGTCCAGTAGTTTCTCGATGCGCTTGTGCATTTGCTTTATTGGTAAATTGCGAAGGCATAAAACTATTTTTATGTTGTTTTACAAGTTCATTAGCTTTGTCTATTGCACCACTCATACCCTTTGACGCTTCAGTAAGCACAATGTTAGCACCATAGGCTTTGATTAGTTTTTGCCTTTCAACGCTCATGCTTTCGCTCATGGTAAGAATAAGTTTGTATCCACGGGATGCACAAATTGATGCAAGTCCTATTCCAGTATTGCCACTAGTAGGCTCTATAAGTATAGTGTCATTGTTAATAAGATTTTTTTTCTCTGCTTCATTAATCATAAAAAGGGCAGCTCTATCTTTTACACTTCCTGTAGGATTAAAAAACTCAACCTTTGCAAAAATATTTGCATAAAGGTTATATTTTTCTTTTATCGAGCATAATTCAACCATTGGTGTATTAGCAATTAAGCTAGAAACATTTTTAAATACGTTCATATTTGTCTCTCTCGTGGGTAAAATATATACTATAAGTATACCATAGAAAAAAGGCTTGTCAAGTAATAGGCGAAGAGTCCATCTATTGGTAAAAAAAGGGTATAGTTGACATTAATTAGCTTTTTTTGTATAATGATTACATAGAACATAATGGTATCCTCAAGGTGGAAGTCGTTCAAACGACTTCTTTTTTTTACCCAAATACCTAAGGATGAATGATACAAGGTGTATCACGTGCAGTTTACTGCCGTAAACCATCCAAAATAACTAACCGTTAGCGCGGTCTTTTTAGGAGAACAATGGATTATATAGCGCTCAAAAATCAAAAGTATTATGAAGAGTGTCAAAAGCTTGTACAGGACATTTCCTATTCAATAGTAGAACTACATGTTGTTCCTGCACAAAATTCTATAAAGGTGTCTATTGTAATATGCCACAAAGATAGCGGTATTGCAGCTATCGGTATTAATGACTGCGCAAAAGTTCACCGCCTATTATTACCATTTTTAGAAGAAGCTTTACGTTCTGAAGACGTTTATATGGAAGTTACTTCACCTGGAATGGAACGTACTCTAAAAAATGCAGCAGAATTTTCTTTATTTCTCGGTAGAGATGTAAAAGTTTGGTACACAGAAGTATCCGATTGGGTTTATGGAACTATACTGTCATCTGATGAAAAATCGGTAACAGTTAAAATAAAAGAGGGGGGCAATGAAACATTGTTCCCATATGAAAAAATAGCAAAAGCTAAACTCTTATATACGGAGGGCTAAAATGGCATCAAAGATGGCTGAAGCAATTCAACAGCTTATTCAAGAAAATGGTTTAACTGAAGAAGCAGTAATTAAAACAATTGAAACAACTATTAAAGCAGCGTATAAGCGTAAATTTGGTACGGCAGAAAACTGTCTAGTAGAAGTAGAAGATGATTACAGTGACGTTACAGTGTATTCTCGAAAAATGATTGTAGATGGTGTATACGACCCTGTTACAGAAATTGAACTAGAAGAAGCACTTGAAATAAGTCCTGAATGTGAAGTAGGCGATGAAATCGATATCGTAATTGATCCTAAAGATTTTGAACGTTCTGCAATTCAAACTGGTAAACAAATAGCTCATCAATCCTTAACTGAAATTCAAAAGGATACTTTATTAGCTGAATACAAAGAAAAAATTGGCGAAATAATGATTGGTTACTATCAACGTGAAAAGAACGGTAATATCTATCTTGATCTTGGAAAAGTTGAAGGTATCTTACCTGGTAAGTTCCAATCACCTCGTGAATCATACACTAAAAATGACCGCATTAAAGCGCTTATTGTTGATGTTAAAAAAACAGGTTCTGGTTTACAAATTGTACTTTCAAGATCTGATCCAGATTTTGTGCGTTCAATTATCGAACTAGAAGTTCCAGAAATTTATGACAACACAATTGAAGTAAACAACATTGTTCGTGAAGCTGGATACCGCACAAAGGTAGCTGTATCATCAAAACGTGAAGATGTTGATCCTGTAGGTGCTTGTGTTGGTCTTAAGGGTGTTCGTATTCAGTCAGTTATTAGAGAACTTGAAGGCGAAAAAATTGATATCCTTCGATATGATCCAGATCCTAGAGTATTTATTAAAAATGCTCTTTCTCCAGCTGAGGTTACAGGAGTTGTAATTCTTGATGAAGAAAAACGAACAGCACTTGCTGTTGTGCCAGACAGTCAATTCTCTTTAGCAATTGGTAAACAAGGTTTAAATGTTCGCCTTGCTAACAAACTTGTTGACTGGAACATAGACGTAAAAACAGAAGAACAATATGAAGATGTTGACACATTACTTGCAGAATCAAGAAGAGCCGCACAGGATCTTTTCTCAGGTGATGGTGACGATTATGAAATATCAACTATTGCTGAACTTCCAAGTGTTAATGAAGAAATAGTAAAAATACTTACTGAAAATAATATTGTTGATATACAAGAATTTTTAACTGCAAACGAAGATGGCGTACTTGCAAAAATTGAAGGAATTACAGACGAAGACATTGCTGCAATTGTTTCTTTAATTGAACAAAGCGTCGAGTTTGTAGAAGAAGAAGTTCAAGATGAAATAACTGAAAGTTCAGACGAAGAAGAAGTTACTGATGAAGAATCAGATGAAGAAGCAGATGTGTTTGAATGCCCAGAGTGTGGTGCAGAGATAACAACCGATATGGCAAACTGTCCTAATTGTGGTATTGGTCTTAGTTTTGAGTATGAGGATGAAGAGTAGGGTAATTAATGGCAGATGAATC
>CAYJLQ010000019.1:0-16198 GCA_964370725.1 uncultured Treponemataceae bacterium | reverse complement strand
GGCTTGTCTTTCAACCCGAATTTGGGTTAGAATTACCTTCACCGTTTGCAACAATCCGTTGGGAAATTGCACCGGATTTAACAACAGATTGGAACTTATTGGTACCATACACTTCAATAAGTTTTTCATGGGAATTTGATTTTTAGTATATATACTATTTTGGAGGCTATATGGCAAATAAAAAGAAAATACTCTCTGTATTACTAATTATAGTAATGACTGTATGTGCATTTTCTCAAACATCAGATGATTGGTATTATGATAAGGAAATTGTCAATATAGATTTTATTGGATTAAAATCTATAGAAGCTGCAGACTTAGAAAGTGTTGTTTCTCCTTTTCTAGGAGAAGTTTTTACTGATGAAACTTATGCAGATATTTTAAACCGAATCTATGCATTGGAATACTTTGAGGACATTAGTCCAAGTGCTGTTCCTTCAAGCCCACAGCGCGAATCGGTAATACTTGAGTTTACGGTCGTAGAGCGTCCTGCAATTTCAAAACTTACATTTCAAGGCAATAAAGAAGTGAGATCTCGTGAACTACGAGAAGCAGTTGCAATAAAAGAAAACGATATTTATATCGAAAGCAATGTAGTGTTAGAAGAACGTAAACTTCGCGACTTTTATTTTAAGAAAGGGTATACAAATATTTCCATTTCATCAAATGTAGAAACTACTGATGATGGGATAGAAGTAACCTTCACAGTTAATGAAGGTCGTTCAACTGTAATTAGTTCGTTAGCATTTCAAGGAAATACAATTGCTTCAGAGCAAACACTAAAAAGAAACCTTCAGCTTAAAGAGGTAGGTTTGTTTCAAAAAGGTGCTTTTCAAGAAGCACTATTAGAGCAGGATAAACAAGCAATATTATTATACTACCAAATAAGAGGGTACATTGACGCAGTGATTCAAGATGTTGTTCGAGAATCAGTTTTCAATGTTGAAGATGAAAGAGATGAATTAAGCATTACCTTTATTATTGACGAAGGATCTCAGTATTTTTTCAACGGTATTACTACTGACGGAAATGTTGTTTTTTCTGATGAAGAGTTAACTGAGCTTATCTCATTAGAAAAGGGTGATGTTTTTAACCAAGTTAGATTTCAAGAAGGTTTAGCAGCAATAGCTGATCTATACTACGAAAATGGTTATACATCAAATGCTTTTTATCCTGAAACAGATAAAAATTCTCAAGAAAAACTTGTATCATCTATGTTACGTATAGTTGAACAACCTCGTAGCCATATAGAAAGTATAAGTATTGTTGGGAATGATAAAACAAAAGATTATGTACTTTTGCGTGAAATACCGCTAGAAACAGGTGATATTTTTTCAAAAACAAAGATGGAAACAGGGTTAAGAAGTTTATATAACTTACAATTTTTCTCTGCAATTATTCCAGAAATTGTTCAAGGCTCAGAAGAAAATCTTATAGACATTATTTTAAATGTTGAAGAACAGTCTACCGTAGGAGTTGAGTTTGGTGTTACGTTCTCTGGTGTAACTGATCCTGACTCATGGCCAGTATCATTGTTTGCAAAATGGAGCGATAATAACTTTTTAGGAACAGGGCGAGGTATCTCTGCAGATATTACTGGATCAAATGACGAGCAGTCTGTGTCTTTTAATTATACGGACACATGGTTTTTAGGGCAGCCCCTTACGCTCAATGCAGGATTTTTTGTGCAACAATCTGCAGGTACTGCATTGTATAATAATTATTTACCAACAGGTGTAAACACAACTGATTATTTTATGAACTATAACCAATTGTCATTTGGGTTTAATGCAGGTTTAGGAAAGCGCTGGATTTGGGATGCAGGTGTGTTTACGACAACAGGTGGTTTTTCAACAGCTTTTTTACGTAACTTTTATGATGCAGAACTTTATGAACCAATCGATACTGTAATAAGTGATAGAAACGATAAGTTTGGTGTTGAAAACTCTGTATATGTTAAGGGTGCTTTTGATGCACGTGACTTAAGTTATGATCCTTCAAAAGGATGGTTTGCAAGTCAACAAGTATCATGGACAGGGTTAATCCCCGAAATTGAATCAGAATATTTTTTAAGTACCGATACAAAAGGTGAAATATATTTTACATTGCTTGATCTTCCAGTTACTGAAATTTGGAACTTAAAATTTGTACTTGCAGGTTATTCAGGATTTTCATTCCTTTTCCCTGCTCATGACTCACCAATTAGTACCGACCACTTGCTTTACATTGATGGTATGTTTAATGGACGAGGCTGGGGACAATCATCTGGAAATGATCAGTCTTACGAAGTAAGAGGAGCTGCACAATGGAGTAGTACTGTAGAGCTTAGATTCCCTGTAGCACCTGGTATTTTCTCTTTAGACTTCTTTATGGACGCAGTTGCAATAAAGGAAACTCCTGGTGATTTCTTTAACTCATTATCAGGTAATGACTTTTACTACAGCTATGGTCCTGGAATGCGATTTTCATTACCACAGTTTCCTTTGAGACTTTTATGGGCATGGTCATTTAAGTTTGAAGATGGAAACTTCCAATGGAACTCACAAACTAAAAAACAAGGTGTTTTTGTTCTTTCATTTAACTTAACAAACCAATAAGTTTTTATTGGAAAATACTTTAGGAGATATTATGAAAAAGAGTATATGTATATTTTTAGTATTAGCACTTTGTGTATGCTTCGGTTTTTCACAACAAATTACAATGTTTGGAGTTGTAGATACCTCACTTGTATACACAACATATTTTAGAAACACTACAGCTGTAAGAAGCTATGATGCAAAACGCTTAGAATTTCAAAATGAAATAAATGATTTAACGAATGATTTAAGAGAGCTTCAAGCACAAAAACTAGAATTTGAAAAAAGCGGAAATAAAACACAAGCAGTACGCTTAGAAGCACAAATAGCTGAAGATGCAGAGTTTTTGCAAGAGTATACTTGGGCAAAAAATATAGAACTTGAAAATTTACGTAAAAATTTAGCAGATTCAGATGCTTTTTACCAAAATTTATATAAAGTTATTGGTAATATTGCAGAAGAAGAAGGCTATAGTATGATTTTGGACTTACAAGAAGATTCAATTTTGTGGTATAGCCCAAGTGTTGATATTACAAAAGAAGTTATTTCTCGCTTAGGCTCATTATAATTTTTGTTCACTATGTTGTTAAATTTTTGTAACTAGGGTGTTTTATGAGTGTAGATAAAAAGGCGCAAACACCCTTAATGCAGCAGTACAATACTATAAAATCTCAATATCCAAACGAAGTTTTATTCTTTCGCCTTGGTGACTTTTATGAAATGTTTGACTCTGATGCCATTGAAGTTTCTAAACTATTAAATCTTACTCTAACAAAGAGGGGAGCAAATCCCATGTGTGGAATTCCATTTCATGCATCAAGGGTATATATAGCTCGTCTTTTAAGGCTTGGTAAAAAAATAGCAATTTGTGAGCAAACTAGCATGCCAACTTCAGGTAAGGGGATTGTTGAGCGTAAAGTTGTAGAAATAATTACCCCTGGCACAGTGATTGAACATGAATACTTAGAACATGCAACAAATAACTTTTTAGCAGCACTTTGCTATTGTGAAAGTAGTAAAAGTATTTCCTATGCATATATTGATGTGTCAACAGGCGACTTTGCAGCTACTAGTTGGTTAACAAAAGATACAGAAGAAGAACTACCAAAGGAACTAGGACGATCTAATCCAAGAGAGCTATTAGTTTCTAGAACTTTGCTGCAAGATCATTCAATTCAGCATCTTTTACAGCAATTTCCCAATGTTTCAATTACATGTGAAGATGATTGGCATTTTACGCAAGATATTTGTTTTAAGGCACTTATCAGACAGTTTGAAACAACAAATTTGAACTCTTTTGCACTTGATAGAAATTCGCCAGAAGTTGCATCAGCTGGGTGCTTATTAGGGTATGTTCTTCGCAATTCAGGTTTTGAAGGGAAAGAGGAAAGCTTATCTCATATTAGAAATCTTCGTGTGTACAAAGATTCAGACTATGTTTTAATTGATGACTCTTCTCGAAAAAATCTTGAACTCATAGCAAATCTTAGAGATGGTACTGTTAGTTACAGCCTTTTAGAAACTGTACTTCATACAAAGACAGCAATGGGCTCACGCTTATTAAGAAACTTTTTTATGTATCCATCCACTTCAATGAAGCAAATAGAGTCTCGGCATGTACATATACAATCGCTATTACACCAGCAAACGGTTCTTAGTTCTATACGAGAAACTTTGTCAAATATACTTGATATTGAACGTTTAGTAAGTAGAATAGCTTTAGAAAGAGCACATGCAAAAGATATTAATGCCTTGCGCTTTAGTTTAGAACATTGGACAACAATAAGAAAAGAAATGGAATCTTTTTCAGATTCATCTTTTGCAAATGTTCTTTGTGCAGGAACAACCGATGAAGCTCTAAAACTTATTGATATTATCTCTTCAGCCTTAGTAGATGATCCATCTGTTAGTTTAACAGATGGAAATCTCATTAGACCAGGCTGGTCAAAAGATCTCGATCAATTACGTGATATTCAAACTAATTTTAATAGAATCCTTGATGAATACATTGAAGAAGAAAAACAACAAACAGGAATACTTAATCTAAAGATACGCTACAATCGAAATATTGGCTACTATATGGAAGTAACAAAAGGCAAGCTCGATTTTGTACCTGAACACTTTATTTTGCGGCGCACAATGATAAATGGTGACAGATATACTACAAGTCGTTTACAAGAACTTGAACAAGATTTGTTAAGTTCTGGAACTAAGATTATTGAACTTGAGAGAGATTTATTTTTAAATATAAGAACAACAATTGCGAAATCAATTAATTATCTTCTTTTTGTCGCATCTGAAATAGCGTATATAGACACCATTGCATCTCTTTCTTATGCTGCACAATTACATAATTGGACTTGCCCGCAATTGTGCGAAAGTAAACTGCTTGAAATAAAAGATGGAAGACACCCTGTAGTAGAAATGCACCTACCATCTGGCGAGTTCGTCCCAAATGATACCTATTTTGATGAAAAGTACCTTGCACTGATAACTGGCCCAAATATGGCAGGGAAAAGTACATACCTTAGACAAAATGCACTCATTGTATTTTTAGCCCAAATTGGCTCTTTTGTGCCTGCACAATATGCAAAAATTGGAATTGTAGACAGAATTTTTTGTAGAGTTGGCGCTTCTGATAATCTTGCAAGAGGTGAGTCTACCTTTTTAGTTGAGATGAGTGAAACTGCATTCATTTTGCGCTCTGCTACAGAAAAAAGTCTCATTATTATGGATGAAGTAGGAAGGGGTACATCTACTGAAGATGGACTTTCTATTGCATGGGCAATTTGTGAATATTTACTAAACAACATTAAAGCTCGTTCTTTTTTTGCAACCCATTATCATGAATTAACACGAATTACCCATGATATGTTATTGTTGTTATGCTTAGATGTTAAAGAACAAGATGAACATATAGTGTTTACAAAGAAAATACGAGAAGGCGCATCTGAAAACTCTTATGGCTTACACGTAGCAAAACTAGCTGGAGTACCTGCAGACGTAATAGCACGCTCTCATGTAATTTTAGAAGGCTTACAGTATAAAACACCATGGACAGAGCTTCCACAAACAAAAAATACGAATAATAGTGAAAATGTTAATAGTGCTCAAACTCTTTCAGTCCCAAACTTATTTGCAGACGAAGAGCTTGTTTTAAGTGAGCTTTTATCATGTAATATTGACACGTTAACTCCATTAGAATCATTACAGTTATTGGCACGTTGGAAAAAAAGTTTAACACAATCATAAAACTTATAAAAGTCTCAATTTTTAAAACAAAAACGTTATAATAATAGTATGAACGTATATTATTTGTATTTTCGTATAAAAAGAGTTTTTGCATATGTTTTTTCGTATACGGCTTTTCCTCTTACATGCATTTCATGTGGTAAACAGTCGTATGGTATTGCACTTTGTTCAGTATGCAAAAAAAACTTTGTTAATCAGGCAATCACTCAAGATAAACGCTGTAAAAGATGTGGCATTCACCTTGTTTCTGAAGATTCATTTTGCCTTAATTGTAGAGATGATGATTCTCCCTCAAGTAACCATAGCATTGAAGCTAAAAGTACAAAAGAAAATATATTAAAAGACTTAACATCAATATATCCCATACACCATTATGTGCTATGGAAAAAGGAATTACTCTTTGCTTGGAAAATTGCAAATAATAGATCGTTAACACCAATATTTGCACAGTTAATTTACTCAGTTTTAATTGCTCATTATGAGGGACTGCCTATTATCCCAGTTCCTCCACGACCTGGAAAGATTAAAGAGCAAGGGTGGGATCAAATTGATGAGCTTTGCCAAGTACTTGAATATATGTATCACATAAAAGTGTATCGCCTTTTAAAGCGTGTATCAAAAACTGAACAAAAGAAACAGACAAGGAATGAAAGGCTTAAAACCATTGAAAGAAGGTATGTTATAAATGAGAAAGCAAAAGAAAAAATAGATGAGGCTGTCATTATTGATGATATTATGACAACAGGTGCAACTTTGGAAAACTGTGCAAGCGTTTTAAAAGAGTATGGTGTTTTAAGTATTCATGCAATTACAATTTTTTACGTTTAGTATTATTTATAGATTTTAAAGATTCTTTTGCTTGACAGGTAAAAATTACTATGATATACTTCTTACATGAAATATTACACAGAACTGCTACTAGGAAGATTTTTCTCAATTTGCCGAATTTGGTAAGGACTGTGTGCGAAATGCATAAATAACAAGCCTGCTACTAATCGGTAGCGGGCTTTTTTAATGCAATGAGTATATTTTATAGTATTAGTGAATGATTGATTCTAAAATAAGGCTTCTTCATTCATTTAAGAGTTTGCGTTGCAAATTCAATATTAATTGCTGTTTATTTTAATAAGCGGCTTACATAAAGCAAAATAAATGTAGTTTGCTTTATATAGGAGTAAACAATGCCAAAGTATGTGCCCTTTGGGCAAATCCCAATTAAGAATCGGCAGTGGCCGGACAAGACTATTACAAAAGCACCCATTTGGACATCTGTAGATTTACGAGATGGCAATCAGTCGTTAGCAATTCCTATGGGTATTGATCAAAAATTACGTTTTTTTGATATTTTGGTAAATGTAGGCTTTAAGGAAATTGAAATTGGATTTCCTAGTAGCTCAGATACAGAGTTTAATTTTTTACGAAAACTCATCGAAGAAAATCACATTCCTGATGACGTAACAGTGCAAGTATTATGTCAAGCTCGTGAACATTTGGTTAAGAAAACTTTTGAAGCTCTAAAAGGGGCAAAAAAAGCTATCTTCCATATATACAATTCAACATCACCTTCACAACGCAAATATACATTTAATATGTCAAAAGATGAAATTAAACAAATTGCAATTGAAGGTGTAAAATGTGTAAAAGATAATCTTCACATTGTAGAGGGAACAGATATCACACTTGAATATTCTCCAGAAAGTTTTTCAAATACTGAAATAGATTATGCAATTGAAATTTGTGAAGCTGTAAAAAAAGAATGGGGCGCTACTAAAGACAAGAAAATTATTCTAAACCTTCCAACAACGGTGGAATGTTCTACTCCAAATATTCACGCTGATCAAATTGAATATTTTTGCCAGAATATTTCTGATAGAGATTCAGTTATCATTAGTTTACACACGCATAATGATAGAGGTACTGGTGTTGCATCAACAGAACTTGCAATTATGGCAGGGGCAGATAGGGTAGAAGGTACTCTTTTTGGTAATGGTGAGCGCACAGGTAATCTTGATATCATTACTGTTGCATTGAACATGTATTCACAAGGTGTAGATCCAAAACTAGATTTTTCAAACATCAATTACCTAGTTGAACAATATAAGGAACTTACAAAAATGGATGTGCATGCAAGACATCCTTATTGTGGAGAGTTAGTTTTTACCGCATTTAGTGGTTCTCATCAAGATGCAATTCGAAAAGGTATGGCAGGTAGAACACAAGACCCTGATCAAGTGTGGGATGTTCCATATCTTCCTATTGACCCAAGAGATCTTGGAAGAGAATACGAAGAAATTATTCGTGTTAATAGTCAGAGTGGAAAGGGTGGAGCTGCTTGGGTATTGGAACAAAATTATAGTATTTTTGCTCCAAAAGCTATGCAACAAGATCTTGGTCGAGTTATTACTCAAGAAGCAGACCAAATGCAACGTGAGCTTTCAGCACAAGAAATTTATGATGTATTTTCAAAAACATGGCTTGAAAGAAAGTCTCCTTTATGTATCGTAGATTTAGCTCAGGCTTTTGCAGATGATAAGGGAGATACCGATGAAATTATTTGTAGAGCTTCAATCAATTGGAAAGGTGCTATGTATGCAGTAAGTGAAAAAGGAAATGGTCCTTTGGATGCTTTTGTATTAGCATTAAAGCACAGTCCAATCCCTTCTTTCACTATTAGTGACTTTCATGAGCATAGTATTGGTACAGGTTCAGGAACAGAAGCTATGGCCTATGTCCAAATTACTTATGAAAATGGAGTAAAAAGTTGGGGATGTGCTAAGAGCACAAATATTGGTAGAGCTGGTATAAATGCTGTAGTAAGCGCAGTTAATCAAATTATGTAAAAAAAAGCCGTTCATTTGTAGTGAACGGCTTTTTGATTAGAATGTTGTTTTATATGCGACAGATAAATTAAACATATTTTCTGCTTGATCATAGTTAAGAGGCTTTATTGGTGCAGATATCTTAAGTTCTCCGCTTCCTATTTTAAACTCAGCATATGGATTAGCCAAAAGTG
The DNA here is from genome assembly GCA_964370725.1 of uncultured Treponemataceae bacterium. GTDB lineage: Bacteria > Spirochaetota > Spirochaetia > Treponematales > Treponemataceae > CAYJFX01. Next base: position 7,357 of record CAYJLQ010000019.1, on the reverse strand, counting down.
AAAAACGGTCAAGGTTAAACGCAAAGTCGTCGGTCGTATCGTAACTTGCAGTTACATGCGCACCAAAATGGCTTTGTACTCTACCAAGATTTGTTATTACATTAATATTAAGTCCACCACCTGTTGAATACTCAATGTGTTCAATTAAGTTAACAGTGCTTTGTGGCATCATAAATAATGATAAGGATGTTTCAACATTGTTAACTGCAAACCTTGGTTCAAGAAATATATGAAGGTTTTTAAGAGAAAAAACATCTTCACCTGTAGGTGGTTTAGTTTGAATTCTTGTTACCCCAGCTTGTAATAATACATTTGCGTGTGGGCTACTGCCTAAGAGTAGGTTAAGACCTGCATGAACATCTGCTCTTCTAATTAGCACTACAACATTATCTCCGCTTGAGTCTTTGTTTTCAAATGGGAGACTTGTTCCAAAAATAAAATCTAATATAACAGAATCTGTTACGGTTGCAAAACGCACATCAAAGTTCAAGTTTCTCACTTCTTCCATGCTATCTTCGTCTATTTTATCATTATAGTATCCATATAACCCAGCAGATAAACCAGAATCAAATAATGTGCTAATTTCAACACCGTATCCATCTATTGTTATTATACCTGCTTGCTGCATTGCAATACTTTTTTCAAAAATCACAGAGTCAAATGGCTGTGTTCCAAAGTATTTTTGAATATAGTCATCTGAACCAACTACATCATAGGTACCTGTAAATCCAGTAACACGGGTAGTAAAGTCTAGACCAGAAATACTATAAGAAAGTGAAAGTTTGTCTAATGTGAAAGTTGATGGTACTTCTTCTATAAAAATATTATCAAATAGATTATTAGTTCTAAATGAAAACTCTGTTTCTAAAAGAACACTATTACCTAATTGAATTTGAGATTCAAATCCACCTCGAACATTAAAGTCTAGTCCTGAGAACTCAGATTTTGGTAGTGCATCTACAGCAATTCCACCTTCAGAATTTGTAAAAACTTGTGCATATGCTGCTGTACTAAAAAGCACACTAGCTATAAGAATTGCAATCAGTTTTTGTCTGTTGTTTTTATTTTTCGGCATAAAGCCTCCTTCTATATGCATCATATTAATGCGTTAAAGTAGTAATATACATTACCTATTTATTAGTGTTTTCTTGTACCTTAAAATTACTTAAGGTGAAAAAAAAGCACACTGCTATGTGTTACATTATCGGCAAATACACGTATTTTCCGTACTAAAGTCTGAAAACAAATAAAAAAAAACTTTTTTCTACGATATGTACTTGACTTATCTTAAAAATAGAATACAATGTAATTATGAGCGATTATTTCGATGTAAACAATGAAGAGCTGCTAAAAGATTTTTTTAGTGAACCCGAACAACAAGTGGAAACCTTAGAGAGTAATATACTCGTACTAGAAAATGATCCAACAAATCATGACGCTGTAGATGAAATCTTTCGGGCTGCACATACTTTAAAAGGTGGATCGGCAACTGTTGAAATGACAGAGTTAGCCGAATTTACACATGCAGTTGAAGACGTCCTTGATGAACTTCGTTCAAATACTATTCAAATTTCAGAAGAAATTATTGATGTTCTCTTATCATCCATAGACATTATAAAGGCTATGCTTGAAGAGCGCTCAAATGGTAGCGTTTACGAAGAAGATGTGGATCCAATAAAAAATAAACTACATTCTTTTGTGCCTTCTAAAGCTGCAAAAGCTGCTGCCAGTGCACCTAAGAAAATTGCAGTTCCAGTTCAAGCACCGAGTGTTGCACAACCGGTAGCTGCAGCTGCGACTCCAGCATTAACACTAGCTCACCCTTCAACACATTTAACAGAATATGATGAATTAGAGCTAACAGAGGTTGCTGCGGGCAAAACAGTTTGGGGTGTTACTGTTGTATTTGATGAATCTAACCCTATGAATACTGTAGGTGGTATTCAAGTATTTAAAGCATTAAAAAGTGTGGGAGATGTATTAAAAACCATTCCAGACTTTGATAATCTTTATGAAGATATTTTCCATGAACAAGTTGTTTATTTCGTTGCCTCTTCTTCAGATGCAGATTCATTAGAAGATAAAGCTTTTATTGACGATGTAGTTTTAGCAGTGGACGCGCAAAATATTAAAGACAAGCCAGCACAAACTCAAGAAGTGCCTGCTGTGGCAGAACCACAGGCTTCTACAAGTGCAGTTCCTACAGAACTTCCTGCTCCTGAATCTTACCTCACAGAAAGCGATTTACATGAAATGCAAAGTATGTGCTCAGCTGGAGAAAAGCTTTGGGGAGTAACGGTAGTATTTGATGAAAATCACCCTATGAACTCAGTTGGTGCGATACAATCCTATGTAGCATTAAAAGGTATTGGGCAAGTAATAAAGTCAATTCCAGATTTTGATGAATTATATGATGAACATTTTTATCCACAAGTTGTATATTATGTTTCTTCAGCAGAAAACGCAGATAAATTGGAAGATGCTGCATTTTTAGACGATGCTGTATTAGCTGTAGATGCTAAGAGTATTTCAATTGCTGTTAAGGCTCCTGAACCAAAAAGTGAAGTTTCTCAGCCTGTGCAAGTTCAAAGCGCTCCAATTGTTCAAGAGCCAGTTAATGCTCAAATACAAGAACAAGTAGAAGCTGCTGCTAAACCTAAAAAGGCTGCAGCAAGTCCTGCAGCATCTAATACTAATAATACAGGTAGTATATTACGTGTAGACTCAAAACGCATTGACTATCTACTAAATTTAGTAAGTGAAACTGTCATTACAAAAGCAGCTTTTAATCAAACATTATCAATGTCAAACACTCTTCAATCAGATTTCCAAACATTGAATTCTGACTATAAAGACAAAATCCGCGAAATTGCTGATCGTTTCTCACACTATGTAGAAATGGCACAATCAGGGCAGAGTTTAAAAGAGATAAAGGGCGAAATTAATAATGACTTTGCAAAGGTTTTAAACCAATTTGATGATTTTGATACAAATTTTAAAACTTTTGAGGGAAAATTCCGCTCATATACTCAAAATCTTGGACGCATATCTGGTGAATTGCAAGAAGGCGTAATGAAGATTCGGATGGTTCCTATTAGCCAAATTTTTTCTCGATTCCCTCGTGTAGTACGTGATTTGTCACGTGAACTAAACAAAAAAATTAACCTAGTTATTGAAGGTGAAGAAACAGAACTTGACAAATCAGTTGTTGAAGACCTACTTGATCCTATTATGCACTGTGTTAGAAACTCTGTAGATCACGGGGTTGAGCTGCCAGCAGAACGTCATGCTGCAGGTAAAAGTGAAGAAGGTACCGTTGTGCTTAGAGCAAGTAATGAAGGTAACATGATTGTTATTGAAATTCAGGATGACGGTAAAGGAATTGATGTAGATAGTATTCGTGCTAAAGCCATTGAACGAGGTTTAATCCACTCTTCTAAAATAATTAGTGATGAAGAAGCATACCAGTTTATCTTTGACCCAGGCTTTTCTACTGCGAAAGCAGTTACAAATGTTTCTGGACGTGGGGTAGGCTTAGACGTAGTTAAAACTCAAATTGAAAAACTAAAAGGTAGCGTTGTAATTAGTTCAGAAAAAGGTGTGGGTACAAAGTTTACCATAAAATTACCATTAACACTGGCTATTATCCAAGGGCTATTAGTGCGTGTTGGAACTGAAGTATATTCAATTCCTATTGCATCTGTAATTGAAAGCCAACGAATAAATGTAGGTGATTTACGACGCATAGATAACTATGAAGTTATGAGTGTTCGTGATGAAGTTATTTCAGTACTGCGCCTTAATAGATTGTTTAATATTAAAGCTCGTGATGATTCACCTTATTCCTTTATAGTTATTGTTGGAACTTCTGATGAAAAATTAGGTATTATGGTTGATGCGCTTATCGGTGAAGAAGATGTTGTAATAAAACCTCTTACAGACCAATTTGTTGTTTCACCAGGTATTGCAGGGGCTTCTATTTTGGGAGACGGATCAGTATCATTAATTATCGATGTAAGTCAGCTATTGGCATTAGGAATTAAACTAGAGTTGACTGCTAGAGAAGTTAGAACTATTTCATAAACAAGGGGCATTCTGTGGATCAAACATTACAAGGCACTTTAAAAATGCAGACCGCTCTTAATGTAGAGCTAGAAGAAAAAAAAGAGCAACATGCAAATATGGATTTTAAAATGGTAGCTTTTTCTCTAGGAGGAAAGGACTACGCAATTGATATTCTGAGGGTAAAAGAAATTGCAAAAGCAGATAGGTTTACATATGTGCCAAATACATCTCCTTTTGTTGTAGGTGTGTATAATCTACGCGGTGAAATCATACCTATTATAGATTTACGTATTTTCTTTAATGTAAATGTAGAAAAAAAAGAAAATGAAAACACCGAAGCTGAATTTCAAAATATGATAATTATCCAAATTGGCGACCAAAAATATGGAACTATTGTAGACCGCATAGAAAAAGTTGCAGGTATTCAAAGCTCTGAAATTCAACCACCACACCCATTATTTGGTGATATTAATATTAAGTATATATATGGTATAGTAGAGCATGCAAGCAGAATGTACATTCTTTTAGATGTTGCAAGAATATTTGGTATAGAAGCAAATGAAGACTACGAACAAAAGGAAATGCGCCTTGTATCAAATACAAAGCAAGCTCCAGAAGTAAAGTCTGAACCGCCTCGCGCTCGCATGGGTGAAATACTTTCAACTATAGATATATCAGCAAATACACAAAAAGCTGTTGATGTTACACCAGTAGCTCAAACTCCCGTAGCCGCACCGCCTGTTGTAGAACCTGTAAAAGTTCAGCCAACAGTAGTGGCTCCTGCGCCGGTAATAGAAAAAGAGCCTGTAGTGGAACGTCCTGCTCCGGTTGTAGTTGAAGAACCTGTAGTAGTACAACAAGCAGTGCAACCTTCAACAGGTGACATGGATGAAGTTGAGTTTAAATTTGTGCTAGAAACACTAAAAAAACATGAAAGTTTCCATACAACACATGTAAATGAAACATGGGTAAAACGGCGATATTTAGAATGGAAAAAAATAAAGGGCGAAGGGGCACCATTAAATGATGCAAATGATTCTAAGGAATTTTTGCGCCCATTTTTTTCTAAACTTAACGGAGCTTTTTGGACACAAGAGTATGCTGACAAAATTTTTGCAATGCTTCCTGATAATCAATCTAAACAAATTTCAATTTGGAATCCTGGTTGTGGTGCTGGATATGAAGCCTATTCTCTTGCATGCATATTCCAAAAACGATATCCAGATTCTAAGATAAAAGTATATGCACATGATACGGACTTAATCCTAATTTCAAGTGCACCTGTTTTAAGTATACCATCAGACTTAGAAAATAGTTGGTATGCTCCATATTTATCTAAAACAGCTTCAGGCGTTACAACATTTACCCCTGCAATTAGAGATTCAATACTATTTGAGTATCATGATTGTACAAATATGAATGTTGTTCCTGTTTCTGATTTTATCTTTTCAAGGGACTTTTTATCTTACGTAAGTGAAAATAAAATTGATGAGGTTATACTTGACTTTTATGAAAAATTAAAGGATACTGGGTTAGTAGTAATTGGTGATAATGAATTACTAGTTGATAATACAAAATGGCTTGAAAAAATGTATGATAATATTGTATCATATAATAAAATGTAAATCTTTTTAGGAGGTTAATTTGAGAGTAGAATACATTAATCCTTTCGTAGAAACGGCGTATAGTATTTTAGCAGAAGTTTTGGGTGGAGAAGTGAAACGAGAGTCGCTCTATCTTAAATCTACATCTCAACCAGTAATGGGCGTAGCTGCGATTGTGGGACTAGCGGGTGATGTTGAAGGCAGAGTATTGTTTGATATGACTATGGAAACAGCCTTAAAGATTGCATCACAAATGAACATGGAAGAACTTCCTGTGTTTGATGAATTAGCTAAAGCTACAATCACAGAGTTGTCAAATATGATAACAGCACAAGCAGTTACAAAATTACATGATTTAGGATTTAAATTTGATTTAACTCCTCCAACTATTTTGACAGGTGAAAAGATGGAAATATCTGATCATCAAGTTGAAGCTTTAATTGTACCTATGGTTACCGAACAAGGTAGAGTAGAAGTTAATGTTGCAATTCGCGAAAAGTCTTAGGGGAGGTAAAGGGATACAATATGAAAACAAAACAAGATTTTCCTACAATTAACGATAGGTCTATGGACGGTGTAAAAGTTGACGGAACGAAGTTCCGAGTGCTTGTTGTAGACGATTCAATGTTCGTAGCTAAACAGCTAGGACAAATACTTTCAAGTGAAGGTTATGAAGTAGTTGCAACAGCTGCAGATGGGCAAGAAGGTGTTGAAAAATATAAAGATCTATATCCAAACATTGACCTAGTAACAATGGATATTACAATGCCAAAAATGGATGGACTTACCGCTCTTGAACATATTATGGCTTTTGACAAAGCAGCAAATGTAGTTATGATTAGTGCTTTGGGTAAAGAAGAGCTAGTAAAAAAATCACTACTTTTAGGTGCTAAAAACTATATCGTAAAACCTCTTGATAGAAAAAAAGTTCTTGAAAGAATTGGTACTGCTTTAAAGTAATTATATCTTAAAATCACTACAAAATATCATCTTTTCCATATGATATTTTGTAGTAGCCTTTTTTTTCCTTTATCAACCACTCTATATTTTGATTTCCCTCTTGTAGGATATGTTTAATTCTATGAATATATGAATACAGCGTATTTGTGTGTGCCTTATTAGAGTTACCCCACAAAAATATAGACATTTCTTCTAATGATATAGATTCGTCGTTAGATTTTTTCAACAAATTATATAATTTCTTTTCACTTGGCCTCAGTTGCTTGTCAAATATTTCATGAAATGAATCTACTTTTTTTTGACAACTATCAAAAACTTTTTCTAATGCAGATATCTTTGTATCTCTAGCATTATCTTTTGGCTTATATGCAGGTTTAAAGTATTGCGTGTCAAAATACACAATAGGTATTTTATTGTTTAATACACCTAAACATAAGCGTAGTAAGTTATCATTTTCATTATTATTCATATAATCTTTGTCTACAAGTAAACAATCCAATACTCTGCAGCGAGCATCTTTTTCTAGCATACATAAATCTAATAAAATACTACATTCACACTGTTCTTGTTGCAAAGATTCTTTAATTATTCCAACGTTTTGATGCACATTTGTAAGTAAAGCTACATTCATATTTCCTCCAAAAATATGGTATGTTTTGAAATAACAAAATTGTTGTATAAAACTGTCTTTTCATTTTGAAAAAATCCACTTGACAATTTTCTTGCAT
>CAYJLQ010000018.1:15483-16359 GCA_964370725.1 uncultured Treponemataceae bacterium | reverse complement strand
ATGATGAACTAAAAAAAGCACAAAAAGATAGCAAAATAACCGAAGATGAATTAAAGACAAATGAAGACGCTCTTCAAAAGTCTACAGACAAATTCATTGCGGAAATAAATAAAATTTTAGAAGACAAAGAAAAAGAAATAATGGAAGGTTAGATTATCGCTAACATACAAATGAACCAACAGCAAAACCCAACTCAGAATGTTCCAACTCATGTTGGAATAATTATGGATGGGAACGGCCGTTGGGCTCAGGCGAAAAATCTTCCAAGAACAAGTGGCCATAAAGAAGGCTTAAATGCTGCAAGAGAAATTATCAAAGAAGCAGCAAAATTAGGTATATCATATTTAACATTATATACTTTCTCTACAGAAAACTGGAAAAGAACTCAAGAAGAAGTGGGATTTTTAATGAACTTATTAAAAACACATTTACGTCGTGAGTTTAATTTTTATAAAAAAGAAAAAGTACGCTTGCACTGTATAGGCGATTTATCTGGTTTAAGTGCAGATGTACGAAAAGAACTAGAGGATGTAATTGCAGAAAGTGCTCATTTTGACAGAATGAATCTTGTACTTGCTATTAACTATGGCGGTAAAGATGAAATTATTCGTTGAATAAAAAAAATGTCAAAAGAGTCTATTGATTTATTAAGCGTTACTGAAAGTTCATTAGAGAAATATTTTGATGTACCATCACTTCCTCCTGTAGATTTAATTATTAGAACTGGCGGAGAAAAAAGAATTAGTAATTTTTTACTATGGCACGGAGCATATGCTGAACTTGAGTTTTCAGATGTTTTCTGGCCAGATTACTCAGCAAATAATTTTAGAAACGATATAGATAAATTTGTTAAACGTAACAGACGTTTTGGAGGAC
>CAYJLQ010000018.1:0-15473 GCA_964370725.1 uncultured Treponemataceae bacterium | reverse complement strand
CCTTATTTAATTACCGTTTGTGTAGTTATTATGCTTGCAGCCCGTGAGTTATATACACTATTAAAAACAAGATTATATATGCAACCAAAATGGTTATACATGACTTTAATTTTATTAATTCTACTTATAACCACTGCGGTAATTTTGTTAAAATTACCCTTATATCCAATATATTTTTCAATAATAATTATGATAATGATTAGTTTTTCATATGAGATTTTCTCAAATGATAATGAAAAAGGATTTGAAAATGCTATTGTACGTTTATGCACAACAACATTTTCAATTATTTATTTAGGATTTTTTGCCACGTTTTTATCAAAATTGACATTACTTCCAAATGCAACAATTCATATTGCAACATTCCTTTTAATGGTGTTTGGCTGTGATTCACTAGCCTGGTTTTTTGGAATGCTATTTGGAAAAGGAAACAGAGGCTTTATAAAAGCAAGCCCAAATAAAAGTTTAACAGGATTTTTTGGTGGCATTTTTGGTTCAATTATTGCTGCATTAATAATGTATTACTGTAATAGACATGCGTTTAACACAGAGGCAACAACTATTATTTTAGTGGCTGCTCTTATTGCACTAACATCTATTATGGGCGATTTACTAGAATCTGTATTAAAACGAGCTTGCTCTCATAAAGATTCTGATGTAGGTGGGGTTGGTATTCCAGGCAGAGGTGGGTTTCTTGATTCAATCGATTCCATTTTATTTTCAGCACCAATCTATTACATACTAGCTGTTTATTTTATGATGTAAGAGGTTCACTGTACATGAAAAAAAAACTACTAATACTAGGTTGTACAGGTTCAATAGGTAGTAGTACAATTGCCATTGCAAGAGAATTTCCACATTTATTTACCGTATGTGGACTAACAGCTCATTCAAATAGCACATTGCTTAAAACCCTTTCAGCCGAGTTTAACTGTAAAGCATTATTAACATCATCCGCTGAATCACTAAAAGATTTTATATCATCATCTAATGCAGACATCTGCGTAAATGGTATTTCTGGCAGTGCAGGGCTTATGCCATCAGTATACTGTTTAGAATCTGGAATTGATTTAGCATTAGCGAACAAAGAAACTATAGTAATGGCTTCTAAAATAGTTAAACAGTTGGCTAAAAAAAATAATTGCAAAATTTTACCAGTCGACTCAGAACATTCTGCAGTTTTCTCTTTAATTGAAAAATATGGTAGAGAAAATATAGACAAAGTTATTTTAACAGCTTCAGGTGGTCCATTTAAACAATCTTCATTTGAAGAATTGCAAAAGGTAACACCTTCACAAGCACTAAAACATCCTACATGGGAAATGGGTGCAAAAATTACCATAGACAGTGCAACACTTGCAAATAAGGGTCTTGAAGTAATTGAAGCTTGTAGACTTTTTGATTTAGAACCAGAGAGTGTAGAAGTTACAATCCATCCACAAAGTTTCGTACACTCTTTTATAGCTACAAAGGATGGAGATGTATATGCTCAAGTATCATATCCTACTATGAAACGCCCTATCCTATCTGCATTAAGTTATCCTTTAATGCTAGAAAATAGTATGGATAAATTCGATTTTTCCAAAAATTTAGAAATGACATTTTCTCCACCAAATAATGAGCATTTTCCATTATTAAACTTAGCGTATGAAGCTCAAAAAAAAGGTGAAGCATACACAATTGCATATAATGCAGCAAATGAAGTTGCTGTTGAACTTTTCTTAAAAGAATCAATTACATTTTTAGGCATTGCTAAACTTGTGTCTATTGTATTAGATATGAGTTGGGAGCAAAAAATTGATACAATCGATGATGTCTTTTGTGTAGATACAGAAGTTAGAAATAAAGCAAATGAAGTATTTTATGATGCAACTTTTAATGCATATCGCATAAATTAGGAGAATAGCAGTGACAATACTATATGGTATTTTAGGCTTAGGAATTATTGTTTTTGTACATGAACTAGGTCATTTTATTGCAGCTAGACGCTGTGGCGTAGAAGTTGAAACATTTTCAATTGGAATGGGGCCTGTACTTTTACATAAAAAAGTTGGAAACACCGACTACAGATTATCATTAATTCCATTAGGTGGATACTGTGGTATGAAGGGAGAAAAATTGTTCCAAGAAGCAATTGAAAACAAATTAGACAGTATTCCAGCAGAAAAAGGAACTTTTTATGGCGTTAGTCCAATAAGAAGAATAATTATCGCTTTTTCTGGGCCTTTTTTCAATGTGCTTTTTGCTATTATTGCCTTAAGTGTAATTGCAATGATTGGATACAATTATTACTCTACTCCAAGTAAGATCATTATTGCTTCTGAAGTATACAGTGATACAACTTCAGTTGCAGAACAATCAGGACTAAAAACTGGAGATGTTATAAAAAGTATAGATAATAAAACCGTTAATTATTTTTCTGATATTTCTGAAATAGTGTCTACCTCACCACAAAAAGAAATGACATTTACTGTAGATAGAAATGGAGAAATTTTATCATACTCAATTACTCCAGAGCTTGATACAAACACAGGTGCAGGGAGAATTGGAGTAGTTAACTGGGTTGAACCTGTCATACAGTTTGTTGAAGAAAATAGCGTAGCAGATATTGCAAAGTTACAGCAAGGTGATAGAATTATTGCAAGTGAAGGTTATCCAGTAAATAATACAATAGATTTTTCCAAGATTATTCAAAACAGAGATACAGCAAGTATTGAATACGTAAGAGATGGCAATGTATTTACAACTGAACTGAGCATTCCAAAAAATCAAGATGGACAGTCAGACTTTAGTCAATTAGGGCTTTCATGGAAAATAGATCAAATTAAAACACAAACCTATAGCTTTTTCCCTGCATTTGCACAAGGAACAAAAGATACAATAGAATTAATAGGATTAACAGTTAAAAGTATTTCACTATTATTTAGAGGTATAGATTTAACACAAGCAGTATCTGGTCCAATAGGAATTACGTTAATGCTTGGTGAAACTACAAAACAAAGCTTTGAAGCTGGCTTTTTAATTGGTGTTGTAAATGTGTTAAACTTTTTAGCACTTATAAGTATATCTTTATTTATAATGAACTTACTTCCTATACCAATTTTAGATGGTGGATTAATACTTTTTTCACTAATTGAATTGATTAAAGGAAAAGCTGTTAAACCTGTAGTGTTACATAAGGTACAATTTATAGGTTTAGGCTTAATATTATTTTTATTTGCAGTTGGGTTTATTGGTGATATAAACAGACTTATTTCTGGTGGATTTTAGAGGGATTATGATTTTTTTTAGAAAAGTAGCATTTATTGTAGCACTTATCTGTTTAACAACAATGTCAGTGCATGCAAAAAAACAAATTTCAACACAAGGGCATGATGGAGCCATAACAGCTATTGCAGTAGCAAGCGTTTCTGGCAGAAAAGTAGTATATACAGGTGGAAACGATGGATTTTTAATCCGCTGGAATACGAATGGAACTGGCGAAAGATTCCAAATATCAGATGACAGCATTAAGATGATTGCTGTACATCCCAATGGAAATGATATTGCAGTATATGAATCTGACGGCTTAACAGTAAATAGACTTTCAGTATGGAATTGGCAAACACTTACAAAGAAATTTTCATCAAAAAGACTTGATTCAACAATTACCTCTTTAGCATATAGTACAAGAGGCTCACAGATTATGGTCGGGCAAGCAAACGTAATGGGAATAATTTTTATTGATAGTACAAAGGGAACTGTATTATCAAATAAAATTAAAGAAACATCTGGATCAATCACCTTTTCACAAACTAGTTCAAGTGAAAACTCAAGTGTAATGTACTCTGCATTAGGATACCTTGTGTATACAAACTTACGAAATGGGACAAGAAAAGCTTCTTTCAAAGTTGAAAACAATTTAGAAAATCCTTTTGTATTTAATAATGATGTTTTATTTAGTGGGAAAATTGGAGACACCATTTATTTATTTGATTCAACTAGTGGCACATTGATGGATTCTATTAGAGCTAATAATCCAATTATTACAACTACAAAGTCTGATAAAAACTTATATTACTTTGAAACTGATGGTAAAAATTCAGTTTTAAAAATGATTGAAGTTAAGGATGGTTTTATAAATCCTAATCCAGTTATATTAAAAAACTTTACTTTTCAAACATGGGATACTCCTACAAGTGCCGTAAAAAGTGGCAATACCATTTATATTGGTATGAAGTCAGGCGAATTATACAGTATTGATGTAACACCGAAAACGGAAACTGAATTAGCAGCTAAAATAACCGAAAAAGTGTATGAAAAAATTTATGATATAAATGAACATTCCGGAGATTTTTACTTTTTATCAAATAGTGAAATATTTACATCTAATGTTAACAGTAGAAATACAAATCATATTGCATCAGTTTCTGGATACACAAATATGATTACAAGTGATGAATATATATACATTTGGTCGAAGTCAACACGACAAGCTGTAAAAAAGATTAACATTGCTGATAAAACTGAAACAACTCTTTTTACCCCTACTACATCTTTAGAAGTGTTACGTTTACAGGGAAACTTTTTGCTTGCACTTGAAGGAAGTAGTAAGGTATCTCATTATAATTTAGAAACAAACGAATTAACAAACTTATATACAGGTACAGGTATTCAGGATGTTTTATTATACAAAGAAAATGTATATGTTGCAAAAACTGCGGCAAATAATCCTGCGTCCTCTCTAATACAAGTAAATATAGAAACACGAGAAACAATTCCAATAAATATAAAAGGTGAAGTGAGTTTTTCACTTTCTGAGAATCAAAGTGCTACAGGTCCATTCTATGGAGCAAGCATTGTATATGAAAACAATACTACCACAACAAAAGTATTTTCATATAACCCCACAACAAAGGGATATTCAATAATTTTATCTTTGGCGGATGAAGATCCTAAAGCGTTTACATATCTAAAAAATGGAGTATTGTATACAAACATAGGTAGAACACAAGTTTATGCAGTTACTTTAAGCCAAAAACAGCTTATAAAGTTAGATCAATCTTCATCGCTACCATTAAAGATTGTAGGAGACCGAACTTCGCTTGCAGTTCTTAATAAGGATGGGAGTGTATCTTGGTATAATGCACAAACTAAGAATCTATTAAAGAATTGGTATATTAGCGTAGACGGGAAATGGTTAGAATCATAATATAAAAAAAAGGAAGTTTTTAAAAAACTTCCTTTTTTTGTAATTTATTAAAACCTTAACGGCTCATATTTTCAAATGTTGCATAAGCTGGAACAAAAGCAATATCAACATTACCTATTGGACCATTTCTTTGTTTTGCAACAATTAATTTTGCTTCTACAGGTACTGTTGCATCATCGCTTCCACTTTGTCTTTCTCGGTGAATAAACATAACAACGTCGGCATCTTGCTCAATAGATCCTGATTCTCTTAAGTCTGCCAATGTAGGCTCTTTTTGTTCAGCTACACGAGCTACCTGAGAAAGAACAACTACTGGTATTTTAATTTCACGGGCAAGGCTTTTTAATGACCGAGAAATTTCAGCAATTTGTTCATGTCGAGGTATTGTTGAGTTTTCACTTCTAATAAGACCAATATAGTCTATAAAAATTACTTCAACTTTTTCTTGTTGTGCAAGTCTACGTGCAATAGCACGTAAATCTAAAAGTTTCATATTAGGAGAGTCAACAATATATATAGGGGCATCATGTATGCGACCGGCTGTATGCATTAAATGTGTAAAGTGATCTTTTTTTAAGAATCCACTGCGTAGTAAATCTGCTCTAATTCTTGAATCTTGTGATAATAAACGCTGCATGAGCATTTCATGTGACATTTCAAGAGAAAAAAAGGCTGAGCGTATTTTCTTTTCGACAGATATATTATGAAGCATTGATAAAGCCAATGCTGTTTTCCCCATTGAGGGCCGAGCACCAATAATAATAAATTCAGAAGGTTGAAAGCCATTTGTCATTTCATCTAAACGAGTAAAACCAGATGGCACACCTGTAAAGTCGTTTTTATTTGAATAAAGCTTTTCAATTCTCTCTATAGTCGGCCCAACAAGTTCTTTTGTAGTATAAACTGCGTGTGTTGCATTAATATCAGTTAAATCAAAGATATCTTTTTGAGCTTCTTCAAGAACTGCTCTACTATCTTGAGTTTCGTCATGTGAGTTTAGAACAATTTTTGCTGATGTTTTTATTAATTCTCTTCGTACAGAAAGGTCTAAGACAAGCTTAGCATAGTACTCAATGTTTGCACTTGTTCCAACGGTATCAGTAAGTGAGCTTACATAAGCTTCTCCACCTACTTCCTTTAGAACGCCCATTGAGCGTAGTTTTTCTATTAATGTGATTAAGTCTCCACGTGTTCCCTCATTATAAAGGCTTAACATCGCGGTAAAAATTTTTTGATTTTGTAGTGAATAAAATCGGTCTGGGCGTAAATAACTTAATATATCGCCCAGAACATCCCAATCAAGGAGTAAAGCTCCTAAAGTTGCTTGTTCAGCATCTAAATTATGTGGTGGAACTTTATCCCTAAGTTGTGACATTAAAACCTCTTATTCATTGTCTGTTGCTTCTGTTGTGTCAGTAGCTGCATCTTCTTCGCTAACTTTTTTTTCTTTAGCTTTTGCTGGTGCTGCTTTAGAAGCTTTTACATCTTCTTGTGGTTCAACAATAACTGAAACTTCTGCTGAAGTTGATTCGTATAATCGAACGCGTACTGAGTACTTACCAATTGCTTTAATTGTTAAGCCAGGTACTTCAATTCTTTTTCTTTCAATTTCGAAACCGTCTTTGTTAAGGTATTCAGCAACAGTTTGTGAAGTTACTGCACCATAAAGTTTACCATTAGGGCCAGCTGGCATTACAATAGTAATTGTGTATGCGCTAAGTTTTTCTGCTAAGCTAGCTGATTCAGCTCTCTTTGCAACTTTTTTAGCTTCGATTTCTTCTTTTCTTCCTTCGAAATGAGCAATAGTTACTTCATTGTATGGAAGCGCTAAGTTTCTAGGAAATAGGTAGTTACGTGCATAGCCGTTTGCTACCATTTTTACGTCACCTTCTTCTCCAAGGTGTTTTACATCTGCGTTTAAAAATACTTTCATTTTCAAGCTCCTATAAATAAATATAGCGTTACCAGGAGTTGGATCGCTATATTATGTAAAAATAAGGGAGTATACACTCCCTTTATTAAACTAAATTAGTCTGCAACGAATGGTAAAAGGCAGATTGCTCTTGCTCTTTTAATTTCCAATGCAAGTCTTCTTTGGTGTTTTGCACAAGTTCCTGTAATTCTTCTTGGAAGAATCTTTCCGCGTTCGGTTGTGAATCTACGTAAAGCATCAGGATCTTTGTAGTCAATTTTTACTTTGTTTGCACAAAAGCGACAAACTTTTTTTCTAAAAAATTGTTTTGGCTTTCCTCGGCCACCTCGATCATCTCCATCACTTTCTTTCATGATGTCGCTCATCTTAATGTTCTTATCCATTGCTGATTGCATTGAAGTTTCTTCGTTCATTATTTCTTCTGACATGGTTGTCTCCTCTAAAATTAAAATGGAATGTCTTCCGGAAAATCGGAATCATTTGCGCTATACGCAGGCCCTGGATCATATGAGTTTTGGTATCCACTAGATTGTTGCTGCTGATATCCACCACCATTATTTGATTGCTCTGGTCGTGAATATGATTGTGAGCCACCTTGATTAGAATTACTATTTCCACCTAATAACTGCACATTATTTGCATTAATAACAACCTTGCTTCTTGATTGTCCATCTTGTTCCCAACGATCTTGACGCAACTCTCCATCAACTGCAATTTGCTTGCCTTTTAGTAAGTACTGTTTTAATGTTTCAGCAACTTTTCCAAATAAATTGATTTCGAAGTAACTAACTTCTTCAACCCACTGATCTCCGTTTTTTCGTCGTCGATTAACAGCTAGAGAGAAATTAGATATGGCAAAGCCATTTTGCGTGTATTTTAATTCAGCGTCACGAGTAAGACGTCCTATCAACATCACATGATTTAAATCGGCCATAGTTTACCTCTATTCGTCAACTCGAACGAACATAAACTTCAAAAGATTGTCATTTAACTTGAATTGTCTGTCAATGTCAACAATTTTTGCTGGGTTTACGTTAAGGTTAAACAAAATAAACTTACCTCTGTTTCTCTTTTTTACTTCGTAACAAAGGTCCCGATCGCCAAAGGCATTTTCGTTTTCAATTTGTGCACCAAAATCAGCTAAGATTTTTCTTACGCCTTCCATGCCGCTTTTTGACAAGTCTTCCTCTAATGGGAAAATTGTCATAAGTTCATACTTTCTCATGTATACTCCTTATGGTCTTTGGAAGAGAGGTAAGTTATGAGACTAACCATCCTTCTCTCCAAGGTTTAGAGGATATTATAACAAAAAGACACATTAAGTGCAATAGGTAATCTAACATTTTTACTATTGTTAAAATTTGAACTTGATATATTCAAGTTATTAGGGTATAATATAAGAAGGGATAGTTATGGAAAAATTTGATTGCATTATTGTTGGTTCTGGACCAGCTGGTTTAGGAGCAGCATTTGCTCTTTTAGAAAAAAATAAAAACACAAAAATACTCATGATTGAAAGCGCTAAAATATCATCTGGCGGGCTTAGAAACGACTGTAAAATGAATTTTACATTTCCAGTAGGCTTTCCATATGAATATTGGGATGAATCTATTGCAGCAGAATATTTAAAACGCGTTGAAACATTCTTAAAGCCAAACATACTTGAAAAAATCAATGTGGATACATACTCAAAAAGAGCAGAGAGAATTGGTGTTAAACTACTTCAAATACGTCAATCGCATCTAGGTACTGATGGAGGAATAAAACTAATTCATCAGCTTACAGCAGAGTTAAAAGAAAAAGGTGTAACCTTAAGCTTTGGTGAAACTATGCTTAGCGCAAGTAAGGATGCAAAGATTATTAAAACTGATAAAAGAGAAATTGAATATAATAATCTTATTCTTTCACCTGGTAGACATGGGTTTGACTTTCTACGAAGGATAATGCAAGATTTGTCAATTCCATTTACCGATAATAGCATTGATGTTGGTGTTAGAGTTGAAACAAAAGAAGAACACTACCCCATTGTTAAAGATTATTATGACCCTAAGTTCATGTTCCCAGAAAGAACTCGAACCTTCTGTACAAACTCTGGAGCTGCCCATGTAGTTCAAGAAAGATATACCAGTACTCATGGAGATGTTTTTTATAGTGTAAACGGCCATGCATACTCTGAAGATAGGCCTTCTACAGGTTTAGTTAACTTTGCCGTATTACGTTCTGTTTCATTTACAGAACCATTAGCTTCTGGACAAGACTATGCTGAATATCTTGGGTCTTTAGCTATGATGACAGGCGGAGGACATCCAATTATGCAACGTGTTGGTGACTTTAGGCTTGGTAAAAGAACTACTGCTAAGGGTTTAAATACTGATTTATACGACTTTGAGCCAACCTTGAAAAGTGCTACTCCAGGTGATATTTCTCTTGCAATGCCTGCAAAGTTTTTACAATCAATTTGGAAAGCATTAAAAAAACTAGATACAATTATACCAGGTATTTTACACCCAAGCACAATATTATATTATCCTGAAATTAAGCTTTATGCTAATAAGCCAGTTTTTATCAATGATTATTTTATGGCACGTGAAAATATCTATCTAATTGGAGACGGCGCTGGTACATCAAGAGGGATTACAGCAGCTTGGGCTTCAGGAATGAGGGCTGCCGAAGGCATAGCTTTGAGCCAAGGAGATGCCTAATGAGGATAACTGGGGGAGCTTTAAAAGGACGAACAATTGTTTGCCCTGATGGTATTATTAGACCTGCCATGGACAAGATGAGAGAATCTTTTTTTTCAATTTTAGGACCACTTGAAGGAAAGTCGTTTTTAGATATGTTTTCTGGAAGTGGAATAATTGCATTGGAAGCTTCATCAAGAGGTGCTCAAAGAGTAGTTTTATGTGAAAAAGATAAAATCAAAGTTGATACACTTCTTAACAATGTAAAGATGAGTGAAGTAGATTTAGGGAAAAAAATTGAATGCAAGTTTATGGCTGTAGAATTATTTTTAAAGCGTTGTAAAGATAACTTTGATATAATTTTTTTCGATCCACCATTTCCTTATAAATATCATGAAGATTTGGTAAAAATTGTAGATTCAAGAAAGTTACTTCATAAGGATGGTGTTCTTTTAATTCACCGTCCACAAGAAAGAAAAATGGCTGAGAAAATAGGTAGTTTAACTAAAAAAGATACCCGTATATATGGGCATTCAATTTTAGAGTTTTATTCTTACTAAAGTAAGAATTTTGAGGATGTGAAAATGAAGGGAAATGCTGTAGACATCATAAAATCTCATAGATCTCAGGGTGGTTTTATAAAAACTTCTGACTCACCCTTGCAAGCATTATCTTCAGAACAAAAGGTTTTATTAAATAGAAAGGGAAATATGCTCTTTAATGAAGGCGATTACGCTGGAGCTCAGAGATTGTTTATTACCACAGGTTATTCTGATGGATTGAGTAGAATTGGGGACAGATATAAAAAAGATGGCGATGATTTAACAGCGCTTCGATTTTATTTTTTGTCACACAGTACTTCTAAGTCTGAACCAATTATAGAAAATATAGCAAAAGTGATTTCAAAAATATTAAATGATAATGAAGGAAACAATGAATAAAGAAGAACAAAAAAGTGAAGCACAAGAAGAACTCAAAACTAAAGATGACATCATTTCTGATTTATCAAAGAAAGGCTATCAACTTTTAAAAGAACATAAAATTGCAGAGGCTGAGGCAGTTTTTAAAGAAATTCTTACATTCGAAGATAACAACAATTATGCGTTAGTTGGTTTAGGCGATTTAGAGCGAAAGAGACGTAAATTTTCTACTGCACTAGAGTATTATGAAAAGTGTTTAGAATTTTACCCTGAAAATAATTATGCCCTTTTTGGCGTTGCTGATTCATATAGAGCTATAAATAAGTTCCCTCTAGCAATAGAATACTGGGAAAAATATTTAGAAATGGATGAAAAAAATGTCTCAGTATTAACACGTGTTGCTGATGGATATAGAAAGCTACATAACCTAGAAAAGTCAAAAAATGTATACTTAAGGGTATTAGATATTGAAGAAGAAAATGCGTATGCTTTAATTGGTCTAGGAAATTTGTATTATGATTTTAAAGACTATAAAACTGCACTGTATTATTGGCTAAGGATGCTTGATATTACAGAAGGTACAAGTGACATTCGAGTTTTAACATCAATTGGGAATTGTTATAAAAAGCTAAAAGAATATGACAGAGGTATACATTTTTTTGAAGAAGCTTTAACCATTGATAAAAATAATTTTTACGCACTTTTTGGATTAGCAGATTGCTATCGAGGAAAAAATGACCACCAAAAGTCTGTAGAATGTTGGAATAAAATACTGTGCTTTGACCCATCAAATAAAGTTATACTTACACGAGCTGGGGACGCATACAGAAATATTGGCGACTTAGAAAATGCATTTTCATGCTATACAAAGGCAATTGACATAGAGTTTGATGTATATGCGGTATTTGGGCTTGCTCTTATTGCAAAAGAACAGGGAAAATACGAAGAAGCTATTATAAGTTTTAATAGGCTTATGCAATCAAACTTTAATAATTATAGATTATATGTTGAACTTGCAGAATGTTATATGAGCCTTAATCAACGCTCTTATGCGATTGATGTCTTAAAAGCAGCTGTCAATTCTGGTGCACGAAATTCAGATATTACTGAAATGTTAAAAAGGATTCAGTAATTTGACTGAGATACATAAACAAAGCAAAGACAACGCAGACTCTTGTATAGCACTTACAGGCTTACTCCCAAATGAAATAGTCCCATACTTACAAAAGGCTCCTTCGTTTACTTCAAAGCAAATTTTCAAGTGGATAGCTAAAGGAGTTCAAAGTTATGATGAAATGACAAATGTTTCACTTGAACTTAGAAATCTTTTAACAGAAACAACAAAGCTTTATTCTTCTACCGTTGAGACAGTGCTTGAAGATCCTGATGGTACAATTAAACTGCAGATTAAACTGCACGATGGCTACATGATTGAAACAGTTTTGCTTATTGATTCAGAAGGAAGAAAAACTGCTTGTGTTTCATGCCAGGCTGGATGTGCTATGGGATGTGCTTTTTGTAAAACAGGAACACTAGGCTTAGCACGGAATCTAAGTGAAGCTGAGATTGTTGAACAATTTTTGTACCTAGAACATCATGCAGGAACCTTACAAAACATTGTCTTTATGGGTATGGGTGAACCGATGATGAACATTGATGCAATAAGAAAAACTCTTACTGTTTTGTCTCATAAAGATGGTAGGAACCTGTCATTACGACGTGTTACACTTTCAACATGTGGCTTAGTTGATGGAATATATGACCTTGCTGATAATGGCCCCACAATAAAACTCGCTATTTCTCTCACAACTGCAGACGAAGAGCTGAGACAAAAACTGATGCCTGTTTCAAAAGGAAATAAACTTAAAGATTTAGCAAAGGCTATCGAATACTATAGCGAAAAAACTGGAAAGCGCACTACCCTAGAAATGCCACTTTTAGGTGGTGTAAATACAAGCAATGATCAGGTAAACAAGTTAATTCATTTTGCAAAAAGACTGCCCGTTCACATAAATCTTATACCATGGAATCCCGTAGATGAAATAGATTTTAGTGAGCCAACAAAGAATGAAGTTCGCTCCTTTCAAAATGCATTAGAACGCTCTGGAATCAATGTTACTATACGTACAAAGCGTGGAAGAACAATTGGTGGTGCATGTGGTCAACTTGGGAAAACAACGCAATAGCTAGACTTTTAATGTTTAGTAAATATATGGTGATAATTCAAACCGTGCCCCAAGTGATACTTCTAAGCCTTTTTGAGTATTATTTACTTTATTTTGAGCATTCTTTGACATAGTGTACGCTATACTAGCTTCTGTTTCAAGCCAATCTATGAATCTATAGGAACCTCGTATCCCTACCCTATGTTCGCTCATAGCTACACCATACGGGGTAGTTTCTGTAATTGATTCACTTGTAGTCGGATATGGTGTTGAAAATGATATTTCACCATTTATCATGTAGCGATAATCTATATATACTGACCACATATTAAAGTTTACATAACCAAGCTGTAAATATGCACTAATAGTGTCAGGGCCATATGGGTAACCAACCCAAGTATGTATCCAATCCCGGCCTTGGCTATTTATAAGAACAGTTGAATTATATAAAGATGGAGACAGATTTGATTCTTTACTCTTATATAGCCATGGTACATTATAAACACCTTCAATACCAGCATGAATGTAGCCATGAATAAAAGGCACAAAGCTTTCTAAACCTAGTTGCGTTCCAAAGCCTGGTGCAAAGCTATTTTCTAAATTTCCATCTTTAAGTTCAAAGTCAAAGGTGAATTGGTTCATAGCCAAAAGGCCATAAAGACGCATATATTTCCAAGGATTAATGTCGAAAGTTGCACCAAAATATGCTGTTGAATGTGAGTCAAAAGCTAACTCGTTCGAACATTCATACTCTCCAGTTTGCTCATTTTTTGTGTAACTACATTCGGTGTAATTTGCCCATGATATTAGATTATGAAATATTGAAGCAGGATTTAAATAGCGCAATTCAAACGGTTTACTAATTAATACTCCTTCAAGCAATCCTATAGCAATTCTATCAAATATGCGAAATTCAATCCTATGCAAGTAAAGATATTTTTCTGCTTCAAGTTGAATTGGGGTATTTGAGTAACGAATATTTTCTGTGAAAAATGACATTTGAGCGTAATTGGCACCATATAATGAATCTGATAAAAAAACGCTGCCTGTTTGCGTTCTGCCGACTGATAAATGGTTTTGTCCTAATTGAAAATTAAAAAATGGAGTATCATTTTTTGTTTGAAGACCAGTGCTTATATATGATGTTTGTGGAAAATTTCCATCTACATGATCTACACTTAAAGGAAGATTAAACATAGTTGATTCTTCTATATAACCTTTATAGTTTAAGGAAAAACTAAGGTTCATGCGAATAACACCGTAATCATTGATATTTACAATTAAAGGCACTTCAAGAAGTTTTGCTCTATCAATGTATGCAATTGTTAATTCATTCTCATTATATGCATCTACATTAGAACGATACAAAAACTCAGGCGAAAGGACAATATCTGTTCCTAAAGAAAGTATCTCATTACCATATGCTGGATATTCTTTATTAAAAAAATCATTAATTTTTATAATTTGTTTCTTTCCAATACTTGATAGCTTGGAAGTATCAATATCATCTAAATATAATGTAAGTTCAGCAATAGAAAGTGGCGCATTTTGAGCAAAATTTACATTCCCTACTTCTAAAGCTAATGCAGTTATAGCGTCATAAATCCAGTGTCCTGAAGGAATTAATTCATGTTTTGAAGGAGTAAAGGAATACAGTGGCAAAAAAAATAAAGAGAGCAAAATTGCATAAAAGACCTTTCGAATAATTTTCATTAAAACTCCTATATAACATTCTAACACAAAGAAAATATAAGTTAAAGCTAACTTTATGATGAAATAGATAAAAAAATATTGACATTTTTTGTAAAAAACTGTATATTCATTGCGTTAGTTTACTAACAAATATATATTTTTTTATTTATTAAGGAATGACTATGAAAAAGTTATTGACAATTTTATTGTCAAGCGCAATCATCTTTTCTTTGGTTGCATGCGGTGGCGGTAACAAACAAACAGGTACCGCAAAAGGTTTTGGCGGAGATATAACCGTTGAAATGGGATTTGATGGAGCTACTATTACTTCTTTAGAAGTTACAGAACATGCAGAAACACCAAGCATTGGTACTGCAGCAATTGATACTATTCCAGCTTTAGTTGTAGAAAATCAAACTGTAAACTTAGACGCTGTTGCAGGAGCTACAGTAACAAGTATTGCAATTTTAGATGCTGCAAAAATGGCTATTGAAAATGCTGGCTTAAATGTAAGTGATTACATGAGTGCTAAGCAAGCTGGTAATGTAGAAAAAAAAGCAGAAACTATTGATGTTGACATTGCTATTATTGGCGCTGGTGGCGCTGGTATGGTTGCTGCTATTGAAGCTACACAACTTGGAAAAGAAGTTATCATTATTGAAAAAATGCCATTTGCAGGTGGTAACACTGTTAAAGCAACTGGTGGTATGAATGCTGCAGAAACTTCAATCCAAGAAAAAGAAGGTGTTGAAGACTCTGTAGAACTATTCGTTCAAGACACATTAAAAGGTGGATACAACGAAGCTAACCCAGAACTTGTTCAAGTTATGGCTGAGAATTCTGCTGAAGCTGTTGAATGGCTTGGAACTATTGGTGCTCCATTAGTACAAG
>CAYJLQ010000017.1:0-16400 GCA_964370725.1 uncultured Treponemataceae bacterium | reverse complement strand
TTTAAACCTTGTGCTAATTCGTGTATCATGATATGTTATAATACAATGAAGTAGAGTAATCAGTCAATGCATAAAGTGCATAAAATAGAATATTTTTAAAAAGGAAAAATAAAGATATGGATGATTTTCAAAAAGCTAAAGCGCTCATTGAAGCTTGTAGAAATGAGGTGTCAAAGAGGGTAATAGGGCAAAGTCACGTAATAGATGGCATTTTAACAGCCCTAATTGCTGGAGGGCATGTTCTTCTTGAAGGTGTTCCAGGTTTAGCTAAAACGCTAACGGTTAAAACATTTTCTGATATTTCAGGGTTTGACTTTAAGAGAATTCAGTTTACGCCAGACCTTCTCCCAGCCGACGTTTCTGGTACAATGATTTATGAACAAGCAAGTGGGCGTTTTACGGTAAGAAAGGGCCCTGTGTTTACAAATCTTTTACTTGCAGATGAAATTAATAGAGCTCCTGCAAAGGTTCAGTCTGCATTATTAGAAGCGATGGCCGAGCGGCAAGTAACCATTGGTGAAAATAGTTACCCCCTACCAGATCCATTTTTTGTGCTTGCAACACAAAATCCCATTGAACAAGAGGGTACCTACAATCTTCCTGAAGCTGAACTAGATCGATTTTTATTAAAAATACTTTTAACCTATCCGTCAGGGGATGAAGAACATGCTGTTGTAAAAACAGGGGGCAATCCTGAACTTATTCCTGTTAACAAGGTTATCAGCGAAAGTGCTTTAAAAGAGTGCAGTAACTTACTTGAAAAAATAACTTGTAGCGATGATCTTGTTCACTACATTGTTTCAATTGTTGCGGTAACTCGTCCAAATAAAGAAAAAACAACAGGAAAAGCTCATGCACATAACTCTGATATTCTAAACTATATAGCCTTTGGTGCTTCTCCTCGCGCAAGCATTGCCTTATATAAGTGCGCAAAAGTACAAGCGCTTTTTGCTGGAAGATCGTTTGTTCTTCCAGAAGATATAAAAGCAGTTGCTCCTTCTGTATTACGACATAGATTGGTATTGTCATATGAAGCTGCAGCAGATGGTATTTCGGCTGATGACTTAATAGAAAAAATTCTTTCAGTAATGCCAATCCCGTAACCGAGAGTAAGATGGGAAAAAACGATACAATTATTTCTAATACTTATTCACTTTCTCAAAGAGCATCTAGCTTGCGCCTTATGTCGCGTTCAATTTCAAGTTGTTTGTTTGCCGGCAGCTTTAGGTCGATGTATAAGGGGCGCGGGGTAGATTATGCCGGAGCAAGGGAGTACTTGTTTGGAGATGATATTCGGACTATAGATTGGAACGTAACTGCTCGAATGGGGCGCCCGTATATTAAATTATTTGAAGAAGATAAAGAGCTTATATTATTTTTAATTGTAGATAGGTCTATTTCGATGGAAAGTGGTATTGGCCGTTATACACGACTTGAAGCTGCTTGTGAGGCTGCTGTGCTTATGCTCTTTGCAGCAATGCAAAACTCTAGCCCTGTCGGAGCCTTGCTTTTTGATGGTGAAATTGAGTTTGTAAGTAGTCCGAAGGTTGGCCAAGATCATGCTATGTTGCTTTTCAAAAAAATAGACACGCGCGCAAAGCATTCAAAGGCGGGTACCTATCTTTCTCAATCCTTGCGCTACGCAACTAAAATCCTTAAAAATAGGTCATTGGTAATAGTGCTATCAGATTTTCGCTGCGGGGACTATAAAAATGATATTGCAACGCTTGCTGCAAAGCATGATGTTATTGCTCTGCGAATTTCAGACGAAAGCGATGTGTCTCTTCCAGATATAGGGAGTGTAGAGTTTTTTGACTCTGAAACAAATACTAAAAAAGTTTTTCCAACTTCAAATAGAAATTTCTCAAAAGAATGGAAAGCATATAATCAAAGGCATCTTGAAAGATGGCAAAACATGAGTGCTAAAAGGGGAGTGGATACCTTAACTATTTCGACAAACGAAGATATTGCACATGCTCTTGCACAGTTTTTTGCTGCAAGGAGATATATGTGAGTAGTAGAAAGTCTAACTGCATTAAAAATTATTGCATACTCCTTTTGGTGCTTCTTACGGTTTCACTGTTTTCACAAAATATAAATCTTATTCCAAAGGAAGTGTACGTAGGTGATGAAGCCGAAATTCGTTTTAGCTTTGGCTGGGATGGAGCTTTATTAAAAAGCGATTCTGAAACCCTTGTTACAATTCACACCGATGAAACAATTGATGAAAGCCTCGATGGCGATTACACTATAAAAACTATGCAATTATATCCAAGTCAAGATGGTTATGTTTTATCTATTTTATTCATTCCGTGGAAGTCGGGAAATGTTGATATTGATTCATTTGATCTTTCTTCTGTGTTTGATATTACTGCAACCTCTTTACTTATTGATATTCCCGAAGTGTACATAGAAACACTTGTTGATGGAAATAGAGGAAATGAACTATACCCACCAGTGGGGCCAGTTATTATTCCAGGAACAACCTATGTTTTAATTGGATTAACGTTACTGATTCTCATATTGTGTATACTTGTTATTATCATTATTGCGAGAATAGCTTTTATTAAAGCGTGGATAAAAACTTTTTTTGGTAAAATATGGGCTAGCGATAATTTTAAAAAAGTTTCTAGAGAACTTCTATTTCTTTCAAAAAATATACCAACACTTGAAAGCAAGGTTTTTGCTACAAGACTTTCGGCGAGCATCCGCGTATATTTAGAAGGCAGATTTTCACATAGGTTTACCGCTGAAACAACAAGTAGCTTTTTTATTATATTTGACACACTATTTGCAGGTACGGTATCTGACAAGGCTAATGACTTTCTACAAGATTTGTATGAAATATGTGTGAGATGCGACTTTCTTCATTACGCTGGAACTGAAACAGAAAAGGCTCCTTTAACTGAGGATGAAGCAAAAAGCCTTATAGAGCGAACACAAAAAGCATGTATATTTTTCGAAACGGATGAAGACGATGAAAAAGGGGGCGAAGCATGAGTGTGTTTGAAAATCCTGTTGCTTTTTTGCTTATACTCTTTGTGCCTCTTTATTACATTTTTAAGAAAATTGGAATTTTTAGTAAGCCAATTTTTCCATTTCCCTTTGAAGATTGGAATGGACAAGGCTTTGAGTGGAAAAGCACTGCTAATAGTGTAGTGCTCATTGTATCAACAGTTTTTTTTATTTGTGGTTATATTTTTCTTGTATGTGCTCTTGCAGACCCAACCATTGTTCAAGAAGAAAAAATATATACATCGCGGTCATCGGAAGTTGTTTTTGTTGTTGATGTAAGCCCTTCAATGGCGGCAATGGATATAGCAAATGGAACTCGCCTAGATGCTGCAAAAAAAGCAATTGAGCTTTTGGTTAATGAAAATGCTGGCGCAGCATACGGTTTGGTTTCTTGTGCTTCAGAAGCAGCATTGCTCATTCCTCCAACGATGGATCACAGCACATTATTTACGCGTTTGGATGCAATGAAAATTGGTGAATTAGGAGACAAAACAGCTTTAGGCTTAGGTATAAGTACTGCTGTATATCATCTTGTTTCAACTTATGCTCCAAGGAAGACTATTGTTTTATTAACCGATGGCGAAAATAATGCTGGGGCGGTGCATCCTGAAACAGCAAGCACTTTAGCAAAAGAATATGGCATTGTTCTTTATATTGCAGGAATAGGAACAAGGGGAACAGTTCCTATTGAATACATTGATCCAGTAACAGGTGAAAAATTTTCAGGCTATTTAGAATCTGGTTTTGATAATACATCGCTTAGAGCTTTAGCAAAACTAACCGATGGGAAATATTTTACAGTTGAAACATTGTCGACCTTATCACAAGCTTTACAAACTGCACAATTAGAACGCTCTGTTTCTCAGTCGTACCATATAAAAAGAACAAAAGAGTCTCTTTATGAAACAGCTCTAATAATTAGTCTATTATTTTTTATTGGTGCATGGTTGTTGCGTAGAATTATTCTTAGGGAGGTATTATGAGTATTGATTTTTCTCAGCCAATGTATTTTTTGCTATTGTTAGTACTATTGCCTATTGTTACCTTCATGAGTATTCGTGCAAAAAAAGTTATTCGTTTATTTGAAAACTATCGGAGAAATGATGGACATACCTCTTCTTTTCTAAAATATAAAATATATATTCGCATTATAGCTTGGTGTATCTCATGGGTTTGTATATGCATTGCACTAGCAGGCCCTTCTTGGGGAACAGAACTTGTGCCAGTTCAAAAAACTGGGAGAGCAGTTAGCTTTGTTTTTGATATTTCTCATAGTATGGAAGCTATGGATATGAACTCTAATAGTATGACTAGGCTTGAAGCTTCTAAACAGTTTACACAAGAGCTACTTTCTGTTCTTCCTGGTGTTGCAAGTTCTGCAGTACTTGCAAAGGGCGATGGTGTGTTGGCCGTTCCACTTACCGAGGACTTTTATTCTATTTCAAATTTAGTTGTATCTTTATCTTCAAAGATGCTTTCACACCCTGGTTCTAGTTTAGAAAAGGGAATACTTAAAGCAATCGAGTCTTTTCCTCCACAATCGGCACGTCGCTCATATATCATTGTATTAACTGATGGCGATGACACTTTGGGTGATCTCAACTCTGCCGTGGATACAGCAATTAACTTTGGCGTAGATGTAATTTTTGTTGGATTTGGATCTCCTATTGAAAGCGATGTTTTAGCAGGTGATGGACTAACGACTGTTAAGACTGCACTTAGGTTAGAAAAACTACAGGCTATAGCCGAAAAAGATAATGTTTTTTTTATAAACGGGAATGATACGACAGGTATAGGGGAAATAGAAGAAATTATAAGGCCCTCAATATTTTTTAGCGATGATGCAACAACCACTAGTTACGAGTCTGCCTCAATTAATCGCCATAGACTTTTTGTTCGCCTTGCTCTATTCTCATTTATATTTGGCTTTTTTGTATACACATTTGTACCAGGATCATTTTTTAGATTTTTTAAGGGTAGTTCAAAAAGTGCATTGCTACTTGTAGTATGCTTGTCATCATTTATATTTACCGGATGCACAGCATGGTTTGGGGATGCAAAAACTGTTCTTGAAGGCTCTTATCAATGGGCTCAGCAAAACTATCAACAATCAATTGCTTCTTTTTTAGAGGTACACACAAGATCGCTAGAAACAGAAAATTTAGAAGTTCGCCAATACGGACTTTTTGGATTATCTGCAAATTATATTATGCAAGGTGAAACTAAGGCAAGTCTTACAAAAATAAATGAAATGGATCCAATTGTTTCACCTAGTTTAGATTTTGCACGCTGGTATAATAAGGGTGTTATTTTTCACAGAAATGGTGAATATGAAATTGCAGCGTTTTGTTTTAAAAAAGCATTGTTGATTGATAACTCAAATATACAAGCAAAAATTAATTTAGAACTTTGTGTAAATGAAGGAACTACGCATTCTCAAACAGGCATCCAAGAAAGAATCCCTGTTGCAGAGCAAAAAGAAGCTTCGGGTGCAGCAGATGCTGTATTTTCGCTAATACGTAAATCAGAGGAGGGGCAATGGAAATCGCAAGAAGTTGTACCAGAAGAAAGCGACATAATAGATTACTAAATCTTTTTTTTATAGTTGCATTTTCTCTTTTTAGTATACACATATTTGCACAAAATACTTCCTCTTTTCAGTTCCAACAAGCTGGTGATTTTGTTGTGTCCGGTGAAAGCCACTTTTCCATTAATATTGAAAATATTTCTCCTTCAGATATTAGAGTGATTACTCGTGCATATCCAGAAGGTGTTACCTTTGTTTCTTCAACAAAAAATGATGACTTTATTCAACAAGATGGCGTAGGCTCTACAAAGGTTGTTTCAATAGTGTATACCCTTCGCTTTACAAAAGAAGGAGTGTATGATTTAGGATCTTTGCCCGTTATGCTAAATTCACAGTTGCAAAGCATCGATTTTCCAGTAGTGACAGTATATCCTAATCCAAATCTCTTAGTACCTGAATTAGTATTTGAACAAACTTCAGACTTTTATGCGCTGCATGAAGGAACATTTAGAATAAGTGCTCGATATTTTAAGAGTATTGAATCGCTGATGGTAGAGCCTTCAGAACACGCTTTGATAGCTCAGCAAGATGCTCTTTTGCAAATCCCATCTAGCGATATTGCTTTTACAAATGTTCTTGTACCAGTAGCAATTTTTTCTTGCACTCCTTTTTCTTCGGGTTCCTTTACGCTCCCAAACATAACACTTTCATGTACTGCGTATAATGGAACTTCATATGATATACAATTGAGTGAAAAGACAATTAGCGTAAAGCCAACTGAGGATTATAGTGCGGGTAATTATGGGAATGAAAGAGCTACGACCCTCTCTGCAAGTACAAATACAATAACAACTGTTATCGAAAAAAAGGTAGAAGTAGTAGATGAACTTGCTGCACTACGTATACAAGAAAAGTATAATCTTTTTCCTTTTGATGCACGAGCAAAACGAATTAATCTTGAAAGGCAAGAAAATATACAAAATGAAAGTGAAATTTCCTATATTTGGACAATGCTCGCTATAGGTTTTTCCGTGGCTGTACTATTTTTTGGTTTTGTATTGTACAAGGTATACTCAAAAAAATCTAAGCTTCTTCCAGGTTATGTTGTGCTTTTATGTATAGCTGCTGTTTTATTGCTTTTTGGTAGTTTGTTTTATGGGCGCACACTAAGTAAAAACTATGCGCTTGTTTATGGAACACAGCTTTACACTATACCAGAATATGAATCAAATATTGTAACATCCTTATATGCTGGGATGAGAGTGCAAGTTAAAAGTTCAGCAGGCGATTGGTATCTTGTTTCCCTACTAGATGGGCGAACAGGTTGGGTTTTAAAATCCGATTGTATTCCAATTGAAAAAGACGAGGATAAATAAATGAATTTTGGCGACATTTTAGACCAGTGGGAAAAAAAATCTGGGTCAAAACCAAAGGGAGAGCAGCGTTCAAATAAAAAGGCAAATGCTCCAGAAAAAAAAGCTTCTCCTGAAAAGAAAAATACCGACATGACTGCATGGTTAAATAAATATGGGGTTGTTGATAAAGATAGCTTAGTTCAAGAATATAAGGTTTCAAAGGCAGTGCATTCGCATCCTGCTGCAAAAAACATGCCTATAGATGCAACTATTGATTTGCACAATTTTACTCAAGAAGATGCATGGAGACATTTAGATACATTTGTTAGAAATTGCAAGCAACGTGGTTTTAAGAAAGTTCTTATAATACATGGTAAGGGTATACATTCTGATGATGATCCAGTGCTAGGGCGTATGGTACGAATGTTCATTGAGCAAAGTTCTATGCTAGGGGCTTCTGGTCACCCTAAAGCTGCTCTTGGTGGAAGTGGTGCTACGTGGGTAATGATTAAGTAATGTATACTTTTTGTCTCTTTTGTACTTGCCTTAAATTATAAAATTGAGTATCTTTATTACATGAATGATTTATATTCGGCTCTCGGTGTTTCAAAAACCGCTTCTGCTGATGAAATTAAAAAAGCTTATCGCGACGCAGCATTTAAATATCACCCAGATAGAAACCCGGGAGATAAAACGAGTGAAGATAAATTTAAAGAAATAAGCGCAGCCTACGACGTGCTGGGCGATGAAACAAAAAGGCAACAGTACGATATGTACGGCTCTGCAGATGCCTATGCGCAGTCTCAAAGACAGTCTTATAATCAAGGATATGGTCAAAATCCGTTTGGGGATGATTTTTGGCAGTGGTATACGCAAGCATCAAGACCCGATATGAATACAGGAAATTATAGAAGAACATATACGTATCAACGAAGGCAAGAGCCTCTAACAAGAACAGAGCATTTTTTTGCTCTTATTCGATATGGGCTAACACTTTTAGCAGGGCTTGCATTTTTTAAGTTTTCAATAATACTTTTTCCAATAGGGCCAATACTTTGTATTGCAGCTATTGTGAATGGGGCGTCGGGAGTGCTTCGAAGTATTAGCGGATTAATAGGTGGCTCTAAGTCATAAAAAAAAGGAAAACAAAATTGTTTTCCTTTTTTTAGCTAAACATAAAAACCCTTGGCGAGTAATTTTACTCGTCATTTTATTTTAAACTTCTTTTAAAATTTGAGATGCTTTTAAGTTTACGGTACTATTTTTCTCTAAAAATAATCCTTCCGCGATTTAAATCGTACGGTGAGAGTGCAACTTTTACATGGTCGCCTGGTACAATTCTAATGTAATGTTTGCGCATTTTTCCTGAAAGGTGTGCAAGTATTACGTGCTTGTTTTGCAGTTCCACTCTAAACATTGTGTTCGGTAGAGCCTCTTTTACAATACCTTCAACTTCAATTGCTTCTTCTTTAGCCACATTTCCTCCATGGGTGTGTTATTCTCGAAAAAAAATCGAGATAGTGAATAAAAAAATACAAAAAAGGGCAAAAAACGTTTGCTTTTTTTTGCAATCACCATTATAATTCTAATCAGAATGTACCTCGTTGTCAACCATGGGAGTTTAGGAAATGGAAAAAGAATTTACAGAAAAAATGCAAGATTTGCTTGTTGAGACTAAAGAAGAAATTATGGACACCTTAATGCAAAACAATGCTGATTTCAGAGAAATCGTTGAAACCATGGAGTCCAAAGATGTTGTGGATATCGCCTCTGACGATATTGACAGAAAGATGTTAGAGGCCGTAGGCTCTCAGCAAATGAATAGGCTTAGCCTTATTGATAATGCTCTGGCAAGAATAGAGCAAGGTAAATATGGGTTATGTATGCGGTGCAGTAAACGTATTCCAGATGAACGGCTTGAAGCTATTCCGTACGCAGTTCTTTGCATAGATTGCAAGACAAA
Source organism: uncultured Treponemataceae bacterium (assembly GCA_964370725.1). GTDB lineage: Bacteria > Spirochaetota > Spirochaetia > Treponematales > Treponemataceae > CAYJFX01. Next base: position 7,540 of record CAYJLQ010000017.1, on the reverse strand, counting down.
AGACGAAAAAGCAAAACGTTATACGTAATATTACACAAAATCACTCGTGAGCCACTTTCCATTAGATAAGTGGTGAGTGGTTGTATAGCCTGCATCTTGTGCGGCTTTTATTGCACTGTCAAAGTGCGAAACAATTGAATCTATGCTATGACTATCCGAATTGATGGTAATAGGAACATCTTCTGCTTTTAATAGCTTTAAGAAATCTTGTGAAGGATACGGCGATGAAAGATTTGCACGTGCCATCCCTCCTGTATTAACTTCTACAACTTTACCACTTATACCAATAACCTTAGCAGTTTCTTTTAGTTCATCCCTGTACCAAGAATCATTTTCGCTAAACAAATTAAGCTCGGCATTTCTTTTTCGAATTAAATCTATATGCCCAACAATGTCAAAATCGCCACTTTGAATCATGTCACGCTGAGCACTAAAATAGGCCTGTACGGCTTTTTTTCCATTCCCAGCGAAATATGTTTCAACTCCATCAAAAACTTCCTTTGTAGGGCCATCAACTGTAAAACAGCCTCTGTTTGTGCCAGTGTCAAACGTAAGGTAGTGAACAGATCCTATCATATAGTCTATATTATAATTTTTATATGTTTCTTTTGTGCAATATGAAATAGGGGGAAGGTGTTCTGCTTCTATCCCTGCTAGTATTTCCATTTTTCCTGCATACTTAGTTTTTAGCTGTTCTACATCATAAAAATAGTTTTCATAGTCTCTCGTTTCTAAGTGCCAAAAGGAGGCAAAGGGATATGCTGTGTGGGCTGTAAATCCAAGAATTGCAATTCCTGCATTATAAGCTGCTTGAGCCATTTCTTCTAATGAGTTAACTCCATCGCAATGTGTTGAGTGTGTGTGATAATTAGTAAGTACGTGCATAATTCCTCCATCTTATGGTTCAACAAATTGTTTAAAGTTAAAGAAAATTTCCTTAAACGTTTTTAGACCCATCTTAACCGTTTGCATATCTTTATTTTTACCAGCCCGTTCAATAGCCGCCCCAATTTTTGTAAGAGTTCCTAATGATAAGGTTGCAGAACTTCCCTTTAAAGTGTGTCCAATGGAAACAAGGCTAACAAAATCATTTTGTTTTTGACTTTCGTCAGCAAGTACTAAGAACTGTTCTGTTTGTTTTATGTACTGTAAGATAAGTTCTTGACCAAGAGAAATATCTCCCCCAACCGTGTCCATAAAATCGTTCCAATCCCAGAAGTCTGTAGATTCTGTTTTCCCCAAAAGAGTTTTGATAGCACTGCTTGCACTGTTCTTTTCTTCTAGCTCCGCAAACGATTTTATAAAGTACTTTGTTAAAAGAGCTCCAACATCTTTTCGCTTAAATGGTTTAATTAATACATCATCCATGCCGCTTTCTTTATAAGATGTAAAGTCGTCTTTATCACTGTTCGCAGTGCAAGCAATTATTATCCCTTTGTAGCCCTGTTTTCGTATTTCAATGCTAGCCTCTAATCCAGATTTCAATGGCATGTGAATATCCATAAAAATAAGGTCAATAGACGAATCATTGGAAATACATTCAATAACTTCTTGCCCGTTTGAAGCAGTAAGAGTTGTTGCACCGAAATATGAAACAAAGGTTGTCATAAGTTTTTGATTAATTGGGTGATCTTCAGCTATTAAAATCTTTTTATTATCTGCAAGTATATGAGATGCTTTTGTTTTTAAAGGATAAGTGCCTGGTAATTCTTCAAGTGAGTCAATAATGCCAAACTCAGATGGGACGTTAAAATAATTTGATAATAATTCTATAAGAGATCTAAAGCGAATGGGCTTGTAAATATAGTTTTCAAAAACAGAAAGAGCTTTTTCTTTAGTTCTTGAGTCTGCTTTTCCATCTGGTACCATTAAAAAGCATTTTGTTTTATTAATGAGTGGGTCTTGGCGAATCTGTGTAGCAAGGTCCCAGCCTGTCATATCATCCATATACATATCAATAAATATAAGTGTGTATGGATTTCCTTTGTCAGCTGCACTGCGTATTTTTTTTAAGGCCTTTTCGCCTGATGTTGCACCTTCAATTTTTCTAAATTTAAGTGTTTTTAATGTAGAATGTAAACTTCTCAGAGCAAGTTTTTGATTGTCTACTAGTAATATAGAAGTGTCTTCAGGTATATCAAGTTGTGATACAAGCTTAATTTTATCTTCAATAAGAGTACGCGGTGAAAACTCTGTATCAACTTTTAAGGGTAGTGAAAACCAAAAAAGAGAGCCTTTTTTTTCATGTGATTTCATTCCAATTCGCCCGCCCATTGCTTCTACAAGGCTTTTAGAAATTGACAAGCCAAGTCCTGTTCCTCCGTACTTTCTTGTAATGGATGCATCAGCTTGGTAGAAATCGCTAAAAATATTTTTTTGTTTCTTTTTTGAAATCCCAATTCCTGTGTCTCGCACTTCAAACAACAGTATAGAATTGTTTACCCTTTGCGATAAACATATTTGTATATATCCTGAATGTGTAAACTTAATAGCATTTTTAATGAGATTTAATAGAACTTGCTTTATCCGTGTTGGGTCGCCAAGAACTGTAGTAGGTATTGTGTAGTCAATATCGGTTATTATTTCTAGCCCGCGGGTGTGTGCTTCTGTTGCAAGCATTTCAGATGTGCGCTCTGTTATTTGCACTGGATTTATTGGAATGTTTTCTACAGTAAATTTTCCTGAGTTAATTTTTGAAAAATCGAGTAAATCATTTACTAAGGTTAAAAGTACGTCAGAACTAAATCGAATTTGGTATACAAAGTCTTTTTGATCTTGGTTTAAGCTTGTTTCATTTAAAAGTTCTAAGGCTCCGCTTATTGTTTGTATGGGTGTTCGTAGCTCATGAATTGTATTTGCGAGGAATTGCCCGTCAATAGCGGTCGAGTTTTTACCCGAAGTATCCATGTATTAAACCTTTGAGTTAAGTACTTCGATAGCCTTTTGGATAATAGCATCTGGTTTAAGAGGCTTAATAAGATAACTTTTGGCCCCTAAACTAAGTGCTTGTACAACGGATGCTTTTTGAGTCGCATTTGAGTATACAATTACTGGTGATGGGTATTGTTTTGCGCGTAAGTTCATTAGTATATCAAATCCTGAAATTCCAGGCATAAATACATCTAGAATTACAAGGTCAAAAACTCGCTTATTTGTGGCTGCCAAAAATTCTGATCCAGAACCAAAAGAAACAACTTCAGCATCTATGGACATAAATATTTTTTCTAATAGGGTTCGAACAACTGCATCATCATCGACAATCGCAATAATAAGTTTTTTGTGCTCTTCCCCGTCATCAAGCACACCTGTTTCTGAGAAAAAGCGCATTTCAACCAAGCCTTCACCGGCATCTTCTGTTGCACTTAAAATTTTGTCTGCTATAGTTCCAGTAAGATCTCCATCGTCTCTTTCATTAATAAGAGTCGCGAGTACCCCTGAAAGATTGTCTACAACTTCTAAGTCATTGTATTCAACATGTCCGTGAATAAAATCTCTTGTAAACGGATCCATAGATAAAATTTTAATATATTTATGACGTACTCTTTGGTCACTTATTACGTTGTTCAATAAGAGTTCCAAGTTTGTTGAATCTGAAAAGCAAAGTGTAAGGTTTGTAAGCATTAATACAATTTTAGGTGACGATATTTTATTTGCGTCGATCATTTCACTAATTTTGTAGCGAATCATAGCAATCTTATCGCGGTTCAAACCTTGTGCAATTTCTATAAAGATAATATTGTCATTTAAGTGTGTTTCCATGATACTAAGTGTTGTATCAATTGAAAGTGCTGTTTTTAATACACGTCCAATTGAGTCGAAAAAGACGTCAAACTTAATAGGACGGTTAAAGTATTTAATAACCTTAAATGGTAAAAGTTGAGCAAGTTTATCTGACCTAAGCGCAGGCCCTGTAATAATGATTGGTATTGAAACAGCATTTGGATTATCTCTTTTCTTTTGTAAAAAGTCCATAAGCTCAACAAAAGACTCTTGAAAATCTATAATGATTAAGTCAGGAAGAGATGATATTGTTTTTGTAAATGCATCGCGTCTTCCGTTTGCAGTTGAAACTTCAATGCCAACTGATGAAAGTTTTTCTTTAAGAAAATCTCTAAACAGTGGAGGCGCATCAATGATTAATACTTGCTTCATATATACATAATAGCGTAAATCTGTTAAAATGGCAAGTATGAAAAACGTATTTGTTCTATTAGCAAATGGATTTGAAGAAATGGAAGCGGTTATTCCCATTGATTTAATGCGAAGAGCAGGGATAAGTGTTCATGTTGTCAGTATGAGCGATGAACTAATTGTTACGGGCTCTAGAGGAATAATCCTAAAGGCAGATATGCTTTTTTCACATATCGATAATAAAGATCTAGTAAATAACCTACCAGATGCTGTTTTTCTTCCTGGAGGTTTGCAAGGCGCTATAAATCTTTCAGAACACCCTTTTACAAAAAAAATTATTACAACTATGCTTGAAAACAACAAACTAGTATGTGTAGTTTGTGCATCTCCTATTATTGTTTTAGCACCAATGGGTGTTTTAGATGGGAAAAAATTTACCTGTTACCCTGGAATGGAAAAAGAAGAAACGTTTTATAAAGATGCAGACATTTCAGGCCATTGTATAGATAGGGTTGTTATAGATGGAAATTTAATAACCTCCAAGGGCCCTGGTACTGCTGCTGACTGTGCGTTCACACTTATCGAACTTCTTATTGACAAACAAACAAGTGATACGGTAAAAGCTGGTGCGCTATTTACCTAGTGACTACAAATACATTTTAAACACCTTTGCTCAAATCTATGGTATACTAACACTATGAAGAATATCAAGCTTATTATAAAGACTGTCATTTGGGTTTCTATTATTTCTGTAGCACTCTTTTTTTACTTGCAAATTGGAGCAACCTATAACACTATGGAAGTTGGCTTTTATGGGCTTCCTGAAAATACTGTCAGCGTAATTACTAAATGGCTAGACAACCGAAATATTGATTGGAAACCTGTTATTTTTGACTCTTCAAAGCCGCTTGAAGATCAGTTAAAAGCACCTGTACAACAAAATCTTCTTTTTACTACTGATGGCAAAAATATGGATACAATTGCCTCGTATGTTCGAACGGCAAAAACAAATAATCTTATGTTAATGCCTATTCCAATTCGCATATCTGTTCAAACGGGTTCAAGACTTACAGCAACACCTATCCTTTTAGACCATTTTCAACTTTCATATAATATAGAAGCGCTACGAAATACGGGCTACTCTCTGCCTACAAATTTTGTAGACTTTGAGACTATTGCTCAAGATCTTGTTTTAGGCCAGCAAGGGGTAAGTTCTATAGCTCCGATTTTGTGTGCAGGGGGTAATGACGATGATTTGCTTATGTTCTTTACCTCAATGATAGAAACGCTTCATGGTATAGATAACTATGAAATAGTGCAAGCTTTTTTAGATCAACTTGTGCAAGAGCAAAAAGGAAAGGAGATTCAAAGTACTTCATATTTTAATTCATTTTTTGAACTTCCTCAAGTTGAAGAAACGTTAGAATATATTCTTTTGTGGGAACAACGACGTTTTTTAAGTTCCTCTTGGTTAAGTCTTTCAAGAGATGATATAGCGAGAGCCATGGAAAACGAAACTGCCTTTTTTACCTTTATGCCGTTTAGTGTTTATGAAACATTGTCGCAAAGAGTAAAAACAGTGTATGCTCCTTGGTATATGCCTTCAGGCGGAACGCGAGATTCTAGATATCTTGTTGCCCCATCTGTAGTGGTTATGGAATTTTCGTATGTGAAATCTCCTTTTCAATCGGCTAGACAAGCAGGTAAAAAAAATGAACTAGCAGCCTCGCTAATTGAAGAACTTGTATCAGGTTTTGTACAAACAGAGCTAAGCGAAGAGTCTTCTCTTGTTCCTGTGAATGCGAGTGCCCTAATTGATGAAATGGGTGCAGGCGAAACACGACAAATGTTTTCTTTGAGCGATGGGATAATTGCCGATATTGGAACAAACACCTTTACACGGCTTAGTGATAAGGCTATATTTGCCCAAGCGCTTAGAGATGCAATACAGCGAATGGAATCAGAGTTTTAAAACAATTATTTATTTTTTTTACGCCATTCACCTGGCGTAATGTCTTCTAATTTTTTAAATTGGTTATGAAACCTCTGTAATGAACCAAAACCACTTTCTTGTGCGATAATATCAAGTGGGCTACTTGTTTCGTGTAGCAGTGTTTTACTATGCGCAACTTTTGTTTCTATAATTTCTTGATGGAGTGTTTTTCCCATTTCTAAAAAAAATTTTTGTTCCAAAGATCTTCTAGAAATAGGGAGTTCTTGAATAATATTGTGAACACTAATACCCCTATGCGCTCGATTTTTTATAAAGTTTAGAGCTTTTTCAACAAAGGGGTCTTTTGCAATAATCATTCTTGTTGATTCTCTTTCTACAATGTCGAGTGGTGAAATAACTTTATGAGCGATATTTTGAAAGTTCTTCCCAGTTGGAGTAATAAGGTTACTTAATAGAACTGCAGCATTGTATCCAATGGCCTCACAATCTACCCGAATACTCGACAAAGAGGGGGTGGCTAATTCGCAAAGTATATCTTCGTTATCTACTCCTAAAATAGCAATGTCGCTAGGAATTTTAATGTGAGCAGCTCTGCATGCATGGGTAATTTTTAATCCAATTGTGTCATTGGCTGCGAAAAGGGCCGTGGGTTTATCTAATCCTCCAAGCCAATAACATAATAGTTCAAGTTCGTAGTCTAGTTTTTCCCACCACGATAAATCTTTTTCAAGAATACATGTTTGAATCTTATTTGCTTTATGTGAAAGTACACTTAAATATCCTTCGTATCGATATTTGGACCATCTCACTTTAGATGCTCCTACCCAAGAAAAATTTTCGTATCCTAAAGATAAGAGGTACCTTCCAGCTCTTTGGCCTGTTTCAAATTCATCATTGTGTACTTCAAAAAAATCGCTGTGCTTCCATGCTCCAGCAATATCAACTACAGGAATAGAGTATTGCTGTAATGTATGGATGTGTTCTTGGCTTTCTATTCTAGATATTATTCCATCTAATTTTTTGTCCTTGTCGGAGGTAAACATCCAGTCTGCTCCAACTAGGGTGCAATCGGTGTGTTTTTTTGCAAAACGAATAATTCCTCGCGCAATTCCACGTGCATACGCATCGTCAATTGCTATATCTAAACCTATATTCATGCGTTATAGTATAGCATAGTTTTGCGCAAAATGGAATAATATATACGCAAAAAAAGAATTGTTAATTATCAATTAATAATTAATAATTAACAAGTAATAATTATTAAAAGGTAGGTAAAGTAGTGAACGATATACCAAAAGTAGGTTTGGGGACATTTGGCTCAGACAGTGTGAGCAATGAAAGTATTGCTCAAGCTGTAGAGTATGCAGTAAAAGCAGGGTGGAGACACATAGACTGTGCTTCAGTTTACGGAAACGAAGATGTAATTGGGGCAACACTTAAAAAGCTTTTTGCAGA
>CAYJLQ010000016.1:0-16566 GCA_964370725.1 uncultured Treponemataceae bacterium | reverse complement strand
GAGATTCTAATATTTCTGTTGTAAAAACTGATGAGCGCTTATCAACAACATTAAACACATTCTCTATTTGAAACTGTGAATAAAAAAGGTCGATTGCAACTTGCCCTTTTGAAACATCGTCAGACTTTATAACTCCACTATAAAAATACAGGTTCTTTTTTGCATCAGAGGATGACACATCTTGAGGGAACACAAAAGATTCTAATGAGAATAACATAATAAATAGTGTAAAAAGGTATATGCTAAAACCTTTTTGTTTTACGCTTGTCATTAGATTAGTCTTGCAACCCCTTTCTAAATTCTCTTTGCATATCCCGTGTTACATCACGGTCTCTTATATCAGAGCGCTTATCGTAGTTTTTCTTCCCACGGCAGAGTCCTAAAGTAACCTTAACTCGCCCATTTTTTAAATAAAAATCGAGAGGAATAAGTGTAAAACCTTTTTCATCGACTTTGCGCTTTAACTTTTTTATTTCATCTGAGTGTAACAATAGCTTTTTATGTCTTTCCGGAGAATGATTAAAAATGGATGAATATACATATTCTGTAATATGCCAGTTTTTAACCCATACTTCATTGTTAATAATTTCGGCAAAAGCATCAGGAAAAGACATGTTTCCATTTTTCACTGATTTAACTTCAGTACCTTTTAACTCTACACCGCATTCAAATGAATCATCAATTGTATAATTAAAACGTGCCTTTCTATTTTGTGCTATTGTTTTTATTCCGCTATTACTCATGTCTATAGTATACGATAAGTTTTAAAAACCCTCAAGAGGTAAAAAAGAAATATTTTAATTATAATGCCTAGTATTGAATTTAGACAAAAAAAATGATATATTTCATAGCAATTATAACCATGGAGGTTTATCATGAAAAAAAATCTTTCTTTAGGCATGGTAATGTTAATGTCATGCACTTTCGTGTTCTCACAAATTCCAGATACTTCTAAAATCAATAGTGAAGCAAAACAGTTTATGAGCGACTTTACTGCATCAATGTTAAATGCAACAACTACTCAAAATGTATATGCAGATGCATTTATTGGAAAGCTCTTCCCAGCTGCACCACCACACTTTGCTGTTGGACTTAATTCAAGCATTGCTGAGTTAAAATTGGACAACTTAGACAATGTAAACGATGAGTTAAATCTAGGATTGAATATTGATAAAAATGTTGTTTTACCATTTTTTACATTTGATGCTAAAATCGGAGGGATATTTTTCCCATTTGATTTAGGATTATCAATTAGCAAAACTCCGGTAATGGATTTTTATGGCGTAAAGTTAGATTATTTTACTGTAGGAACTGATTTACGCTGGGCCATTATAGAGGAAAACATTGTTAAACCAAATTTATCTGTAGGTATTGCATATTACTATAGCAGTGCAAACATTTCAGGTAAAAACAGTATTGGTAGCATAAACTATGAAAGCGAAATGCAAGTTTTATCATTATCTGCTCAAATTTCTAAAAAGTTTGTTTTTATAACACCATTTATAGGGGCACGCTTTGCAATGTCATCAACAGACAACGCATTTGATTGGTCAGTCAATGCGTTTAAAGGTGATACTACCTATTCAAAAACTTTTGCATCCCTTCAAAGTGCAACAATTTACGGAGGATTGGGCTTCGACATATTTATTATAAAGCTCACACCATCAATTTCGTATGACCCAATGAACGAAATACTTTCTGGGGCAATAAGCTTACGAGTACAGCTCTAAGAGAACAAAAAAAATAGACAGGGAACTGTCTATTTTTTTTAGCTATTTGGTAAATGCAAGTCTATAATTAATTGAACAACAGTAATAGAACACGCTAATTGCTTTGCAATTTCTTCAGTAGATAATCCATTTTGAGCCAATTGGACAACCTTCTCATTTAAGCTTATTTCGTGAAGTAGAGTGCCTTGTGTATTTGTTATTTTTGGCATTTCTGGTTCTACAGTGCTTATTGGAACGTCTTCTGTAGGTGCATCTACTTTATAAGAATCAAAGTCTATTGAGAGTTGTACGCTATCACTATGGTCACTTTCCTCATATGACTTGCTTGCTTTTGCATATTTTTGAATAGCTTGCTGTTCAGTAGCTACAGGCGTATTTTTGCTTGAAAGAGTGTTTAGAATTTCAATTTCACGCTTTTTACCCTTTTCTTGTCCTTCTTGTAATAAAATCCGCTTATCTGCAAGGTCTATGAGCGATTTTAAAGAATTAGTTCTTTCTTCGATTAATGTAACATTGTCCAGCGTAGTTCTATTAATTTCAATAATAAGCTTTTCAACTTCGTTTTTAATATCTGAAAGAAGGACGTGAGGAGAAAAAGTTCTCTTAAGCTTTGTATAAAAAAAAGCCCACAAAGCTATGTTTACAAGAGTTAGAATAACTATAAAGACAAATTCACCAGTAATCATAACTATTAACCTGAAATATCAATATGCTGTCCCAAACTAGGATCTGTTATAATTTGTAGTTTTTCTTCGTTTTGCTCTTCTTGTTTTTCTTCGTGCGGCTCAGCATCTTGACCTTCAGAATTATGATGCTTTCGCTCTTTTACATGAGAAAGTTCGTCTTCATCCATTTTTGCTTCTTCTACAGCTGCAGCTTTTTCTTGAATTTGTTTTGTAAGCTCTTCTTGTTGGATGGCACTTTGCAATTGAACACTTTGTTGTTTTTGCGACGTCATCTTTGAAACTTTTTCAAGAGAAGCATACATTGTTTGAAGATCAATTGGTTGAATAGCCATCTGGAACTCGTGCCTCATCTTCAGCCTGTGGTGGCTCATATTTACCGTAGCGAACGAAACCATCTTCGTAGAAGAAGGTTACAGCCTTTGTTTCATTTCTTATTTCTTCACGAACATCTCTAATGTTAATTTTAACACCTGAGTACACAGCACCAGACGCAGATACGGTACCAATAATTTTAAGTTCTCGTAAGTGATCTTGGAGTTCTTGGATTTCTTGTGACATTTCATCAACTTCTGCATGAATATCCTGTTTTCGTGACATGAGTGTATTTAGGTTCTCTTCTTTTTCTTGAGGAAGTGTTTTTCTAATTTTCTTTTGTTGTTCCAATGTTTGTATATCTAATTCAATTTCGTTTAATTCTTTAATTAACACGGCTTGCCGTTCGGTTAGTTCATCTAGGCGTCGTTTTGCTTTTGGATCATAACCTACAGACAATATAGTTTCACTAGCACCTGCACTATTACCTATTGTTTTGGCACGTATTTCTTCGGTAGCAAAAGCATGTCCACCAATAATACTTGCTCTTTTCCCTTGAACTAAGATTTTTTTATTACTTGTTACATTTGAGTTAATAATACCATCGCGAACAATTATATATTCTTCTGCTTCAACAGTTGCATTTTGAATAAACTTTGCCCACATTGATCCGCCTGCTTTGATAGAACCTTGATCTTTACCCATAACACCGAGAGATACTACTATGTCACCATCAGCTTCAAGCATACTGTTTTCTACAGTTCCATAAACTTCAATATTCCCTGAAGCTTTTACTTGGAAGCCATCTTCAACATTTCCTTTAATAATAACGGTACCAAGGAAGGTAATATTACCAGTTTTAATGTTTACACCATCTAATTCCATAATTGGTTCAACATTAATTTTATCATTTACAAGCAGTACTTGCCCATTAACAACAGCTCTAATTGTTCTACCATCGCTATCTACAGAAACATTTTTTCCTAGTGGTAAAGAAATATCTTTTCCGTTTTTAGCTTCAAGGTATTTGCCTCGTAAAGTATGCCCAGCTCTTCCTCTTTCAGGAAGCATTTTATGTGCAAGAGTTTGGCCTTCAACAACATTTTGTATGAGGTTAAGCTCTTTAAAGTCAACTTGACCAGAATCAGACTCTTTTATATGTAGTTTAGATTTATCTGTTTCAAAATTGTATGCAATATAAGCATCTTTACCATCTACAGGATCTACCCCTTCTGCTACAATATAAGGAACTCCATAAACTGGGTTATCGACATAATTTGAAATTTTTTCATTATCAATGTCATTATGTATGCCTTGAGAATTAAGCATTTGAATAATTCTCTGTGCAGAAATATCAGCTCCACCCATAGCAGGTGCTGTTGCAATAATGCTTGCTTTCATGTCATCAGATGAAACTTCTACATAGAATGTTGCATCTCCAACTTGATTATGTGTATATTGACCAACGGGTTCATATTCGCCGTTTGTAGTGTTTTTAGCAAAGCTTTTTACCAAATTAGCGTCAACAGAAAGTGTATCGCTACGCTGCAAACCATCTAAGATGACCTTAGCATCTACAGGAACACCAGCACCTATAGGGGCTACAACTTTAATATGTATTTCAGAACCAAAACGGTGTATAAAGAATGTTCCATCCATATCTTTTGGTAATGCATCAACATCACTTTCGTCTTCTGAGAATATCCCTTCACCTTTTTGTAGTTTTGCTTTTTTAGATAATAATGGATTTTCATATATTCGAAGCACCCAAGGCTTTTTCATTAGGGTAAGAATTCCCTTATAGCCTTGTTCCATAACTTCATATTCTAATACAGAAACACGAGAATCTAATTGAATAGCAGCATCTGCCAAAGCTTCTTCTATTGAATCAGCATGAATATCAACATACTTAATATTTCTGTCAATTTCAAACTGAGATTCCATATCGGTGCGAAGTTTTTCCAGTGTTACCAATCTATCTCCTCCAAATTCTCTACATTATGCCTTTTCGAACATTTGTTAACTTAGCTCTTAGGCGCATATTTGCTTTCGTGTGTAATTGTGAAATTCTTGATTCACTAACTTGTAATACTTGACCAATTTCTTTAAATGTTAAGTCTTCATGGTAATACAAAACCAAAACCATTTTTTCTTTTTCTGGAAGTTCATTTATAGCTTCCATAATAACTCGCTTAACTTCCTCACGTTCTACAATAACATCAGGATTTAAGCTTGATGGAGATTCTATACTGTCTCCAATAGACATTCTATCTGAAGACTCTCCAGAATACCAAACATCATTTAATGATAACACACTAGTACCAGAAACCTTTAATACTGTGCTATTAAAACTTTCTAATGATAATCCCATAGCCGATGCAATTTCATCATCTTGTGCAGGACGGCCTAACTTTGCTTCTAGTTCTACAATAGTATCTTCAATTTCTCTTGATTTTTGTCTTACTGAACGTGGAACCCAGTCCAATTGTCTAAGTTCATCAAAAATTGCCCCACGTATACGAGTAACTGCATAAGTTTTAAACTTAACTTTTTTATCTGGGTCAAATTTATTTATAGCATCCAAAAGACCAAACTGACCAAAGCCTACTAAATCATCAAATTCTACGCTATTTGGCATATTAACAGCAACTTTACCTGCTACATATTTTACCAAAGGCATGTATTGACGAATAAATGCATCTCTTAGCTGTGTAGATTTCGTTTTACGAAATTCAATCCAGAGTTCTTCTTCTGTTTTTTGCTCGTAGAGCGTTGTTACCATTTTTTACACCTTTATATAAAGATAAAAAACAATTACATGTCTTTTACCAAAGCGGTTCGAATTGCAGCTGCAATTTCCTTTGCGTCTCCCATTTCTGACGGAGCAGCAGTTGGAGTTATAGGTCGAACTTCTCCTGTTTCTGCAAAAACAGAATCCTGAACAAGTTCATCCGCTGCATTTGCAGCATCGCCATCATCTTCAATCCCTAAGCTTTCAATATCTGGAAGCATTCCGAGCTCTGAGTCATCATCGTCAGTAAGTTCACTAACATCTGAATCAGCAGAAGATACAGCAGTTTCACCTACGGGACTTACTTCCCTTGCAGGTGTTGGCACAGGCTCTGTTCCAAGTGACTCAAGTCCTTCATTATTAGTAGGGGCACTTACTGAGCCACCACTAGTAATAGAATCGAGAGAACTTGTTTGAAATGCCGCTGGTGTCGCAATTTCTTGCACTTCATGCACCTGTGCTGAAGAAGTGCTATCTGCTACCTCGGCATTGTCAGTAACACGTTGTGACAAATCGAAAGATGGTGCACTAGCACTATCTGGCAAATCGTCATCTACAACTATATCTACTGTTGTTCCAACACTATCTTGAGCAGTATTTTCACTTACAGTCATATCGGAAGTATCAACATTAGATAAAAACTTATTATATACTGCCATTGCAGCAAATGCAACTATTAAAATAAGCGCACCAGATATTAAGGCGCGTATGAAAATAATTCCAAATGATACACCACCAAAAATACCAGAGAAAAAGGACAAGAGAAAACCTATTAAAAATAGTATAATCAATTGCTTAAGGTTAAACATATCCCCCCATCAAAACTTACCAAAGTCGTAAAGTTTTTTATCCTACTAAATAGCTTACGTCAAATTTGTTAAAACGTCAAGTCTCATTAGACCTAATTACCATTTTTGACTAAATTTTCTAAAAAATCTCGAAAAGCCTTCCTCGGCATTCAAGTCTGTCTTTTCAATCCTACCAACTATGTGTTTAATACACATAGAACATTTCGCATTTGGCTGTGCTACTAAAAATGGCTTTTGTCTCAAAACCGAAGTAGATACAGCTGTATCATCATAAATAAAACCCAAGTATTCTATTTCATAGTTTAAGAATTGCTGAGCTATTGATATAATTTGCTCTGCTACTCTCTTACCTTCAGATGCTGAATGTACCCTATTAACCAACAATTTTAGGTTTGGTCGATTATCGATCATTTCTGTTGCAATAATTTTAATAATACCATACGCATCTGTTATTGATGTTGGTTCAGGTGTTGTTAATACGTAAATTTCATCAGCTGCAGCTAATAAACCTAAAACACTTTGAGCAATCCCTGCACCTGTATCTATAATTATTATATCTGCACTAGAAAGCTGCATAAACTCTTCAGCAAAATTTGCTAATTCTGCTTCATTTAAATTTGCAATACGAGAAAAACCATTTGCACCAGGTACAAATTGAAATCCATACTCAGTGTCGCAAACAATATCTTTCATTTTATAGCGCTTATTCATTACATCTAAAAGATTAGCCTTTGGTGCAGTTCCTAACAAAATATTAACATTTGCCATTCCAAGGTCACCGTCAATGAGAATAACTTTTTTTCCAGCTTGAGAATATGCAATAGCCATATTTACAGAAAGGTTTGTTTTACCAACTCCACCCTTCCCACTAGTTACAGCTATAATTCGTGTTTTGTGATTATCAACGTTATGATTAGGACGATACACTTCTTGTCGTTCTAAACGTTGTTGCATAAGTTCACGTAATTCAGATACTTGGTCTTCCATAAATTACCCTATTTTTTCCATAAATTTGTCATCTATATGTGCTCTATCAATTTTAAAATCTAAAAGATTTATTAAAAAAGAAACTTGATTTGCCTTGCTAAAATTACAAGAAATTTTTTGTCCATTTGTTATGTAAGCTACTGATTTTTTCTTTTCATCCAAAATACTTATTATTGAACCAACTGTATCAGTTTCGTCTAACTTTGTAACAATAATCGAATCATATCCAAAAACTTCAAATTCTTTTAAAATAATTCGTAAGTCATTTGCCTTTGTAGATGCAGATACTGTTAAAAATATACGAGGTTTTCTTCCCTTTAATTCAAGTTTTTTTCGTAGCTTTGCTAAATTTTCGTAGTCTTTAGGACTGTGGCCTGCAGTGTCAATAAGAATAACATCCTTTGCTACACCCTTAATTGCAAGTAAATTATGAAGATCTTCTGCAGTATCTGCATATTCAGCATATAAGCCCATTGCGCTACCAAGAATTTCTAACTGTTCTTTTGCTCCAACACGAATATTGTCAATTGTTACCGGTAATATCTCCAAATCCTTTGGCATGTCAGAATTACCAACTCCACTAAAATATGCTCCAAGCTTTGCAACAGTCGTTGTTTTACCAATTCCAGTTGGCCCTACTAAAACAATAATCTCTGGGCGAGAAATATTTGACGTATCTGCAATGGTAATTGTTTCGCCAATCCAGTCTACAACGGTCTTTTGTACAATATCAAAGTCGTCAAGATCATCGAGTGTAAACTCTTTTTTAATACGCTCAACAATTTTTTTAATATAGTCTGGGGTAAAGTCGTTATTTACTAAAAGTGTTTGAATACTAGTAATTGTTTCATGTTCATCCTTAGTAGAAGGTGCAACATTTTCTCCCATTTTAGATTCTAGTTCATCAAATCTATCCATTAAGAGTTTCATTTGAGGATCTTGAAAACGTTTATTAGCTTCTAGTATTTTATTCTTTTCTTCATTTAAGTCAAGCTGAGGGGCTGCAGTAGTGTATCCTTGAAAATTTCGCTTAAAATCTGGAGTTACTAACATATAAGATAACTCACATTGCTTTTTTTTCATAAATGGTAGAACACCACGAATGTCAAATTCTTTTTTTGTGAGGATTTTAACGTTGTCTCCATAAAGTTCTCTAATTCGTTTTTTGCAAGCATCTTCATTGTCAGCAACAACTTTTAGCATTTTTTGCGAATATGTATCAAGCACCAACTTTTATTTCTCCTAAATTTTCTAGTTTAATATCATTTGTAATTTCTGGAACAGAAAGCACTACTAAGTTAGGCATTTCACGCTCTGTGCTAGCTTTTACAAGTGCACGTGCTTCTTCTGGACATAGTATAATTGGCATAAAGCCTTTACCTTGAGAAAGGGCAACAGAAGAACTTAAGGCAGTAATCCAAGTTCTTTGTAATACTGGGTCTAAAGCTGCAATTGGTCCATTTACCGTATCTACTCTACTTTCAATGAGTTTTTGTAAGAAGTCTTGAGCAACGGTTAGCACATGAATAGTTTTATCTTCATCTACATACTGTAAACAAATTTGCCGCCCTAAGGCTTGGCGTACTTTTTCTATCAATACGTCAGTTTTTTTAGTAATACCGCCAAAGTCTGCTAATGTTTCAAAAATAACTACCATGTTTCTAATTGAAACTTGTTCACGAAGCAAGCCTTGTAGTACTTTTTGTATTTCCCCAACACTGAAAAGTTTTGTAGCCTCTTCAACTGCAGTTGGATATTCTTTTTTAAGCGTATCAACAATTGATTGCACTTCTTGTCGTCCAAGAATTTCTGCCGCATGAGCTTTTATAAGTTCTGTAAGATGGGTTGCAATAATTGTTGGAGGATCAACTACAGCATAGCCTGCCCTCTCGGCTTTATCTTTATCCGCATCTGATACCCAAATTGCAGGTAAACCAAAAGCTGGATCTGTTGTAGCTTCGCCAGCTAATTCTTCTAACACTGTTCCTGTGTTCATACACATAAAAGAACCCATTCTTATGTGACTAGAACCAACTTCTATACCTTTTACCTTAAAACTATATGCATTGTGATCTATGTGCATATTGTCGGTAATACGTATTCTTGGTACAACAAGCCCTAAGTCTAAGGCAAACTCGCGCCTAATTCTTGTAACACGTTCTAATAGCTCTGCACCTTTTTCTTTATCAACCAATGGAATTAATGCAAGTCCAAGTTCCAATGATAAAGGGTCTAACGGAACAACTGGGCTAATTTCAGCTATTGGAGCACCTTGTGTTTGTTGCATTTCTCGTTCTTTGTTAAGTTTTGCTTGAAATGTAGCTACTTCTAATTTTTGAAGTCTTCTACCAATAAAAAATAGTGCAATACCCATGGGAACAAGTACGTACCATGGAAAACCTGGTAATAAACCAATTAAGCCCATTGTAACACCAGAAATATAAAACACCCAAGCATTTTGAGAAAATTGTTTTTGTATATCTGTTCCAAGAGTAGTTTTACCATCTGAAACAGAGCGAGTAACAATAAGACCTGTAGCAACAGAAATTAATAGAGATGGAATTTGTGAAACAAGACCGTCTCCAATGGTAAATTTTGCATATGTTTGTATTGCTTGATCAAAAGGCTCGCCATGCAAGGCCATACCAATGATAAAACCAACAATTAAGTTTACTGCAGTAATACCAATACCTAATTTTACGTTATTGGAAATAAACTTTGTAGCACCGTCCATTGATCCGTAAAAATCTGCTTCGCGTTGGACATCCATTTTTTTTATTCGAGCTTCTTCTTCAGTAATTGCACCTGAATTATATTCAGCTTCTACAGCGGCTTGTTTCATTGGCATAGCATCCAAGGTAAAACGTGCTGCTACTTCTGCAATTCTAGTTGCAC
The DNA here is from genome assembly GCA_964370725.1 of uncultured Treponemataceae bacterium. Lineage (GTDB taxonomy): Bacteria > Spirochaetota > Spirochaetia > Treponematales > Treponemataceae > CAYJFX01. The sequence goes on along the minus strand of CAYJLQ010000016.1, from coordinate 6,356 downwards.
CTTTTGTAATAACAAAGGCTTGAACAGCTATAAGAATAACAAATATAACAAAACCAATTACAAGACCTTCTGTTCCACCTGTTCCTACAACGAATGTACCAAAGGCAGTAACTAATTGCCCATCAAAATCAGCACCTTGAGTTAATATAAGTCGTGTTGAAGAAACATTTAGGGCTATACTGAGCACAGTAGAAATAAGCAAAACCGTTGGAAATGATGAAAAATCTATGGCTCTAGGGGTATATAATACGATTAATAATACAATTAATGCAAGCAGAAGATTTATAGACATGAGGGCATCAAGTAATACTGTTGGAAGAGGAATTATTAACATCAAGATAACTGCAATTACTGCAATAGCAATTGCTAAGTCTGAAAATCTTCCGAATCGCTGTGCGCTATCAGCCATATCCCCACCTATTTATAGAATAAGGTAAACCCCCATTTACCTTGAAAAGATCGAACGAACAGCTCGACCTACTCTACTATAGTATATCATAATTAGAAAATAAAATAAAGCAATAATTGATAAAAATTGGCTATTTTTATAGTTTTTTGCCCTTCATAGCATAGATCTTACCAAGAATTGTTGCAAGCACAGTGTAGTATGTTTCAGGTATAATATCGCCAACTTCAACATTTGCATAAAGCGCGCGTGCAAGAGGCCTATTTTCAACCATAGGCACATCCCCTTCTGCTGCTAAACGCTTTATCTGCTGCGCAAGTTCGTCTTGACCTTTTGCGGTTACCATTGGCCCCTGCATAGTTTCACGTTCATAAAGAATAGCAATAGCAAAGTGAGTCGGGTTGGTAATAATAACGTCGGCTTTTGCAACATTTTCTCGAATGCTATTTTGTAACATTTCCCTCATAAATTGTTTTAACCGACTTTTTACCAATGGATCTCCTTCCATGGTTTTGTATTCTTCTTTAACTTCTTGTTTTGTCATTTTTAAAGAATCGATAAATTGTTTACGTTGCACCAAATAATCGGGTATTGCAATAACTAAAAAGATAAATGCTGCAACTATAAGAATTTTAGAGGCCATTGTAGCAATATGAGTAATACCATACCATAGGTTTTGTTCTAAAAGAGAAAGCAATATTGGTAAATCTGAAGTAATTATCATATATGATGCCGTAAAAATAACAGCAACTTTTAATATTGATTTGAAAACGTTAAAAACGCCCTCAAATGAAAACAATGTTTTTTTAAAATATTCACCAAATTTCGGTATTAGCTTTGAAAACTTTGGCTCAATTGGCTTTGTTGAAAAAAGAAAACCCCTGTTTTGAACAAGGTTTGCTAGAATTCCACCTATTACGGCAATTATTACAATGGGAGTTACCATGCGTATTAAATAATAATAAAACATATATGCTAAAGAGCCGTTTAGTTCGGCTGTTGTACTACGTCTAAAAAAATATAATAGAATTTCTATAAAATTTGTAAACAGCCACGGTGCTAGTATAATAAGCGCTATAGTTGGAAACAACATAACAAGTGCACCGCTTAACTCTTGACTTTTTGCAACACGTCCTTCTTCTCTGGCTTTACGTAACTTATGCTCGGAGGGGTCTTCTGTTCGCCCTTCATCTTCTGCAGCAAACCATTGCAGGTCTAATTCTTCAGCTGAAATCATTGTATCGCCCTCCCTACTTCAATAAATAAAGTTTCAAGACGTCCAAATCCTGCAGTAAATAAGTTCATAAAGAATTCTGCCATGTACGGAAGTAAAACCGTTAGCATAAAAAATGCAACTAAAATAGTTATTGGAAAACCTTCAGATAAAAGGTTCATCTGTGGTGCAGCCTTTGATAAAAGACCCATACTTACCGAAATTAAAAATAATGTACCTACTAAAGGTAGAGAAATAACAAAGGCATCAAAGAAAAGTTGTGTTAAACCAGATAATAAAAAGGTCATAAAGCCTTCTCTTGCCTCTACTAACGTAAACGCATTAATTGTTTGAAAACTTCTAAAAATCCCACCTAAAAACAGCGTTTGAAATCCCTTAACTTGTAAAAACAACACAAAACCAATAAAGTTTAAGTATTGGCCCATCAGAGGGTTTGATACTTGAGACAAGGCATCATATACTTCAGATGCACCAAACCCCATTTGGTAGGTAAAAAATTGACCTGCAGAACTAAAGGCTGCAAATAACATTGAAACATAAAACCCTGTAATTATTCCAATTAGAGTTTCACCAATAAGAATTAATACATAATGCAAACTAAAAGGATCAACATTCCAGCCCACAGCATAGGCACTTGGCAGTACTAAAAATGCAGCATATCCTGCTAAGGCAACTTTAGCAATGCGAGGAACAACAGCGGTTGCTAAAAGAGGCATACTTAATATTAAGGCTAAACAACGTGCACTAACGAGAAAAAAATCGCCTGCTCTAGATACTAATTCTTCTAACATATCAATGAGGCCTATTTTTATTTTCACGCATTATGGAATAAAACATATGTATACCTAGCGTGTTATCTGAGAAATCATTTCAAAAAGCTCGATTGTATATTCCTCTAAAGAAGAGAACATCCAACCACCTAAAAGTGCTACAACACCTAAAATAAGCACAAATTTTGGCACAAAGGTAAGTGTTTGTTCCTGTATCGATGTAACAGCTTGAAACATTGCAACCAATAAACCAGTTATAAGGGCTACAATCAAAACAGGCCCTGCTAACATTAAAATTTGTATAATTCCTTCACGTAATAATGTTATTAATTCACCAAGTTCCACAGAATATCCCCCTTATGTTTATTGAATAATAGAATTAAATAATTGTTGTGTTAATAAACCCCATCCATCTACTAGCACAAAAAGCATGAGTTTAAAAGGCATAGATATTTGTACAGGAGGAAGCATGATCATCCCCATTGACATAAGTATACTTGCTACAACCATATCAATAATAATAAACGGTATGTACAAGAGTATCCCTATTTTAAATGCTACTGTTAGTTCATGCAAAACAAAAGCAGGTATTAATACATGAGTTGGTACATCAGCAAGCGTAGTTGGTCGTTCATATTGTCCCATCGACATAAAAAGAGTTATGTAATCTGTGTCATTAGCCATTTGTTTATACATAAAAATGCGCAAAGGGGCTTCAGCTTCATCAATTGCTTGTTCAATACTAATAGCTCCATCTGCAAGCGGTTCGTAAGCATTTTCATATATAGCTAGAAATGTAGGCCACATAATAAAAATGGTCATAAAAAATGCAATACCATTTAAAACTGCAGTGGGCGGAACTTGCTGTAAAGACAGAGCTCTTTTTATAAAGTCTAAAACTATAGTAAACCGTAAAAAAGATGTTAAAAGTATAAGTATACTTGGAGCAAGAGTAAGTATTGTTAATAGGAGTAATATTTGCACAGAAAACGCAAGCTCTTGCCCAGATTCAGGTTCTCTTATTTGTACATCAATTGCGGGAAGTGTAAGAGGCGTTACATCGCCATCCATTTGCTGAGTCCCATCTGTCGAGCCTTGAGGAAACGCTGTTTGAGCAAAACCAGATTGTAGCGCAATAAAGATTAAAAAAAAGCTTATTAACAGAGATCGTTTTCTATTCATTACTGCCGCCCCTTTTAAGGCGTTCTCGCTGCTTTTTTATAGTCGACTCAGCTAGCTTTGTTGTATTTGTAAAAGCGCTAAGGATTGATGCAAAATCTGCCGGTTTAGACTGAGGTTGTTTTTCAGCTTCTAAAATCATTTGATTCACTAAATCAGCATCGGTTATTTCGCCGATAAGATTTATTCCTGCATCGCTAACACCAACAACCCATGCCTTATCGGGCATAGTTATTACTTGAATACTTTTACCAGGAGAAAGGGTTAATGTTGCCGCTTTTTTTATAAATGGATTTTCTGGTTCTTTAGAAACTAAGCCTTTTCGCAAAAAGTAAGCTACAGCCCAAACAACACCTACAACTAGTACAAGTGCAAATACCATTCGTAAATACAACCAAAATGTACTACCAGTGTCTTCAGTAGCTGCATCAATTGCACTTGCACCTTCATTAGCAATAATAAAATCTGTCTCTTGTGTGTCTGTGTTTATTTCCGCAGGAACGTTTAATTCTTGCGAAAATAAAAAAATTGAGAAAAAAGAAAACACAATGCCCACACAAAGTATTTTTTTTGAAAAAGTTTTAATAATAGCCCCCACCCAAATAATAACTTAATGCAAGTCGCTAACCCGCTCAATTGGTGATAAAATTTCGGTAACACGAACACCGAAGTTTTCATCAATAACTACAACCTCACCCTTTGCTATTGGCTTATGATTAACTAGAATATCTACAGGTTCACCAGCAAGTTTATCAAGCTCGATAATTGTACCTTCACCCATACCAAGAATTTCCTTGATTTGTTTTTTAGTACGACCAAGCTCTACAGTCATTTCCATGTAAACGTCCATGATAAGACTGATATTTCCTTGCTCCATTGAGTTCATACCTTGTTGAAGGTTTGGATATTGTAAGGATTGCACATTTGGAATATTCATACCTGGAATTGACATACCGCCACCCATATTAGGCATTCCACCCATGCTCATACCGCCCATTCCACCGCCTAGGCTAGCCATTTCATCTGCAGATAATCCGCCGCCACCCATTGAAGGAGGTGGTGCAAATGAATTACTAATATCAGTAGCAACATTTTGCCCCATAACTTCCCAGATAGTATACACACCACCATCTCCAGAAACTGGATATGAAAACAGCAATACTTGATCTTGAGTAAAGTTTACGGTTGACTTTGGAATATGAGTTGCTTGCGCAGGATTTGCAGCAAGGCCAGGAAATTTTGATGCCAATGCTGTGATTTCTGTTCCTACTTGTTGAGATACAAGTTCGCCAATGACCGACAAAGCCATATCATCTATTTCAGCACCATCTTCGTTGTTAACGAGACTTACTACTTTTTGTGCTAATTCTGGTGAAAGTAAAAATACATGCTCACCCATTAAGCCTTGAGAGAAATCAGTTTTTACAGAAACAACCATTTCTGGTAGCTTCATCAAAACCATATCACGGCTTGTAACTTCAACCATTGGGTTTCCAATAGTTAAAGTAGAGCCAGTCATGGTTTGGATTCCAGAAGAAAACGCACCAACTGTTCCGTTGATAAAATTTTGTATAGCACCGGTATCTATTGAAGAGCTCGGTGGCATACTCATACCACCCATTCCGCCCATGCTACCACCACCTAGGTCAACACCTGATAACAAAGCTTCAATTTCATCTTGTGAAATGGCACCATCACTCATATGATTCATCTCCTTCTACTGATAATTCTTCAAAATCTTCTGCTTCAACTTGTTCCATTTTACCGATAACTTGTACTGCCATTTTTTTGCCAATAATACCGGGCTGGCAAAAGAACTTCTTTTTATTCCCAACATTAATAACAAGTGGGTCTCCCACTCGCACATTTGACAAGCGCACAATATCACCTGTACGTAAACTTAAAACATCCCGAATAGGAACATTTATAGAACCAATTTCAGCAACAACATCCATATCTACTGTTGATAACTTTTCTTTTAAAACGTTCAAATACTGAGTAGTTGAACTTCTTCTAACCGATGAAAACCAAAACTGAGAAGACAGCTTAGAAATAATCGGTTCTATCGTAATATAAGGAATACAGAAGTTCATCATCCCTTCTTCATCCCCTATTTTTGTTTCTAATGTAACCAAAACAACCATTTCAGAAGGCGGTACAATTTGGGCAAACTGAGGATTTGTTTCTATTTGTCCTAGCCTTGGGCGTAAGTCAATTACCTGTGCCCAAGCTTCCCTCATATTTGCCAAAATACGAACAATAATACCTTCCATTACAGATTGTTCAATATCTGTTAGATCACGTTGTACCTTTGCAGCTTGTCCTTGTCCCCCAAAAAGACGGTCAATTATCGAAAAGGTAATTGATGGGTCAATTTCTAAAATAGCATTCCCTTTTAGAGGATCCATATTTATTACTGCAAGCGTTGTTGGTGTCGGAATAGATCTAATAAATTCTTCATATGTTAACTGATCTACTGATGCTACGTGTACGTGTGCCATACTTCGAAGCTGTGCTGATAGCGCTGTAGTTGTCAAACGAGCAAATGTTTCATGCATAATAGAAACAGTACGAATTTGTTCTTTTGAAAATTTATCAGGGCGTTTAAAGTCATAAATTTTAATTTTACGAGTATCATTAACTGGCTTAAAATCTTCAGTCTCGCTTTCGCCAGTACTGATAGCCATTAAAAGTTGATCAATCTCGTCTTGAGACAAAACTTCATTCATTACTATTTGCCCTTTTGTATAAAATAAAAACCACCAAC
>CAYJLQ010000015.1:0-16890 GCA_964370725.1 uncultured Treponemataceae bacterium | reverse complement strand
TTCTTTCTGAAGCTTGGCCATTATTCTCATAAAGCGTTTTTTCTTCAGTTATTCGCTGCGAATTGTCAAAGGTATACGTTTTTGTGCATACCTTTTGTGTTTTATCTTCATCTATCTCATAAAGCGTAGTTAAAGTATCTTCTTCAGCCGAATCATTAGATTGCTCTTTTGCCTGTAAACTGTATTCAATTCGCTCAATGCGATTTCCATTTCTGTCATAGCGTTCTACAATTCTTTGTGATTGCAAATAGTCATCAAAGTTCATAGTCGCAGGGCGAGCAGAGTCGCCTTGATAAGTGTATTTTCGTATAGACTCGATTAACAAAGAGTCTTTATGCCATGTTACTTCTTGTATTAAGCGTTTATTATCATCATACGTTTTTTCAATAATGTTATTTTCAGTAACTCGCGTAATAGCGTCTTTTTGTCTACTTAGAAAAAAAGATTCTGTTTCGGCTTCGAAATAACGCAATTGCCCATCTGAAGATAATGTAGTAGTAGCTTCTTGGCAAAACATAGATGAAAAGATACATATACAGCTAAATACTAAAAAGCTTTTTTTCATTAATTAAAGGCCTATAAACTCGTTAACATATTTTTCAACATTAAAAGGCGCAATATCGTTATAGGTTTCACCAAAGCCAACAAATGCAACAGGGATTCCAAGTTCTTTTCCTAATGAAAAAGCAACACCGCCTTTTGCACTAGAATCATATTTTGTAAGTATTACACAATCGACTCCAACAGCTTCGTGGAATACTTCTGCTTGACGAAATGCATTTTGCCCCGTAGTTGAATCCAGGACAAGTATTTTCTTATAGCATCCTTCGCTAGCCTTTGATTCTGCTATGCGATCTATTTTTTGAAGTTCTCGCACTAAGTTCTCTTTATTATGGAGACGTCCAGCAGTATCGGCGAGTACTATTCCGCCACCTTTTGCTGCAATTGATTCTGCAGCATCAAAAACTACTGCTGAAGGGTCTGCTCCGTGTTGGTGAGATACTACACGAATATCGAGTCTTTGACCATGTATACCCAATTGTTCTATTGCTGCAGCTCTAAACGTATCTGCAGCTGCCATAGTTACATTATAAGTGTTCATCTTATTATAGTATGATGCCATTTTCGCAACTGAAGTAGTTTTACCCACCCCATTTACACCAAGAACTAATAATACATTTACATCGTTAGCATTCATTTCTAATTCTACGCTCTTTGCATAAGAACACAAAATGCTTTTTAGTTCGTTTACAATTTCACCTTCTTCGGTGAGTTTATTCTTTTTGCAATTTCGTTCAAGTTGTTCAACAATTTCAAAAGCAACTTTTGCACCTACATCGCCTTCTACAAGAGTATCAGTTAGTGTTTCAAAAAAATCATCATCGGTTTTAACACCGCCTGAAAACAAAGATTTAATTTTATCAGCAAAACCTATACGAGCCATTATTCCTTCCTTTAAAAGTCCTTATTATGAACTTGCTATTTATTATTTACGTGCTTCAACTTCTTCCGGTAAAATACTGTTTGCAGAATGGATGTATATTCCCAATTGTACTAAGAAGTTAACACCTAAACCAATGGATACCCCCATTGCAGCATTTCGAGCAGTTTCCCATTTTTTTATGTTTTCACCTGATGATTTTCCTGATGCCCAAGAATTATATTCATTAAGATGTTGCCCATTTGCAATAAAATATAATGGTAGCGAAACTATTAGCGCAGCATACGAATTATACATCCTTTTTCGATTCTTTTCAATGATATCTTCGTAGTTTTTTGTATCTGGTTCGAATGAAAATGTATACTGCCCTAATTGCAAATCACTTAGTGTAGTATCATCAGCACTTAAAAAGAACCATGTTTTTATTCCATCGTCACTTACAAACTCGCCTAAGGCTGGAAGACCATTAATTGTAACAAAGCCTTGCATTTCCTGTGCATTATTTTCGTTTGTGCTTTGTTCTCCCATTTTTTGTGTATTAATGAATAGCTCACCATCTGTAGCTGGAATAGAAAAGCCAACATTTGCTGTTTCTATTTTTTGTAGCTGAATTAATACATCATATTGGCTTGCTTCAAAAAAAGAATATGTAACAACAGCACCCTCATACCCTGGAGAATCTACATAAAACTCATGTATACCACTTGTAAGATTTACCTGCGCAAAGGCGTTTTCTTCCGTGCCTTCATATTCTACAATGGTACCATTAATATGAATGGTTGACTTTTCTTGCGCTTCTTTCGGTTCAATACTAAAAGTAAGACTTATTTCTTCTTTATTTGTGAGGGTTGAATATAAGGCTTCAGATATTTTTTTTGCAATACTTTCAATTTCTGTTATTGAGCCAACTTCTCTTATTTGTGCTTTTAGAATCTTTCCAGGATATAGCCTTACATACGTTGTGATATCCACAAAAGATTCAGAGTATTCAATACTACCTGTTATAAGTGCATTAATATCTCTAGGATAAAAGTATTCGCTCGTGGTATCTTCGCTATACAAGGTATCTGTAGAGTCGTTCCAAAGCTGAATATCTTTTTCAATTATTGTATAGTTATCTACAGATAATAACGCCTTTTCATCTTTTTTTTCCTGAATGGAATCTTGTATTGCATCAATTTCCATTTCTTTTTCTAAGAGATCTTTTTCATGCTGGTCATTTGTATCCATTGTAAGAACAAGAGCATCTCTTTTAAAAATAGTATCTTGTAAACTTGTATATAAGTCTCGAATTTCATCATCATACGATTGTTGATCTAAGCGAAGCTGTTCGTTAACCGACACACTTCTTGCGCCTAAAGATGAAAAGCTTTTTAAAATATAAAGAGGGATAAGTTCTGCAGTTTTATCGTTTTCAATAGGAGATGCAAAGGGAGAGGCCGCAAATATCCAAGTATCATCATTTGCACTTAAAAGATTCATCGCACTGATACATAAAAGCACAATTAAAAGAAAAACTCGGAATTCGCGTTTAGAGGCGGAAATCATTCCTCAGCATCCCCCATTGGAAGACCCTTCCATTTTGCCGCTAAGTAGGCTTCAATAAATTGGTCTATAGACCCATCCATTACCGCTTGTATATTTCCCGTTTCAAATCTTGTTCGAAGATCTTTTACCATTGTGTAAGGTTGAAATACATAGGATCGAATTTGGCTTCCCCATGCAATGTCTTTTTTTTCTTGGGCAAACTTAGAGTTTTCCTTTTCTTTTTCAGCTCTAATGTGCTCGTAAAGACGTGCTTTAAGCATACTCATACAAGTAGCTTTATTCATTGTTTGACTGCGCTCTGTTTGACACGCTACAACAATCCCAGTTGGTATGTGCGTAATACGAACGGCAGAGTCTGTTTTATTAACGTGCTGTCCACCAGCCCCGCCTGCTCTATAAGTATCTATTTTTAAGTCTTCTTGTCGAACATCAACATCAATGCTATCATCTAGTACCGGAAACACATATACAGACGTAAATGAAGTATGACGGCGCGCATTTGAATCGAATGGACTTATGCGAACTAATCGATGCACCCCAGCTTCTGATTTTAAATAGCCGTATACATAGTCACCCGATATTTGAAGTGTAACAGATTTTATTCCGCCTTCTGCTTCAAGCATATCGACAATTGCTATTTTATACCCTCTTCTTTCTGCCCAGCGTGTGTACATACGACAAAGCATCCCGGCCCAGTCACAAGCTTCAGTTCCACCTGCACCTGCATGAATAGTTAAAAAGGCGTCATTCTTATCTACTTCATCTGAAAGCAAATTGAGTATACTTAATTTTTCGTATGATTCTTGAGATACAGTATAAAGACTTTGTATTTCTTGCTCTAATTCAACATCGTGTGATTCATTTAAAAGCTCATACAAAGCTTCGATATTTTCCATATTTCCAATGAGTTCTTTCCATGGTTCGATACGGTTTTTTAATAGTTTAATTTCGGAAAGTACTTTTTCAGCTTTTGGAGGATCATTCCAAAAATCCGCAGCTCCACAAAGCGCTTCTTTTTCTGCAATTTTTTTTTCAATTACAGCAGAGTCAAAGACGCCCCCAAACATCTAAAATATCAGATTTTAGTGAAGCAATGGGATTTTTTAATTCATCTATCATAGGATTATTCCTTATTTATCTTTTGGTGGGCGTAACATACAGCGCTTCCATCTCTTTTTATTCAATTCAGTAATTGCCATTAATCCATTAACTGGATACTGATACATTCTAAGCCTATCATAAAAATCGGTTACTCTATCAACATCTTTTTTTAGTTTTATAAGTTGAACCTCAGAAAGTGAGGGATTTTCCCAACATGCACGTTGGACTTTTATAAAACCGTATTGAGAAAGTATTGAAACTATTGCCCGAGAGGAATCTACTCCACCAGGATCTAAAACTACAGAAACAAACATAAATATAGCATAAATGAAAGTTTACATCTTGTCAAATACTTATTTTATGATATAATTACATTATTATGAAAAAAATAGCAATTTTGATAATAAGTTGTGTATTTGCAGCTCTTTGTAGCGCTCAAAGTATGCGTCCAATGATTACCGACTTACAATCTACCCTTTCAAGTGAAAACACCTATGTACTATTAACATGGTCAATACCAAAAGAAACAGCTTCTCAAATAACTGAGTTACTTGTATACAGAAACTCTGGTAGTATAATTAGAACATCCAGTCTTTCAATTTTAGAACCACGCGCAGTTCTTTCACCAACTCAAACAAGTTATAAAGATGATATCCAAGATTATAGCGCATATTATTATGCAGTAGTTGCGCGCACTAGCGAAGGTGGTGTATACGATGTTATTATACCAACTGTAAATGCATCAGACACTGCAATTGTAAAAGAAAAACTTCAGGTATTTGTACTCGATGATAAACCTGAAGTAGAAAATATCTATGCCAACGCAGTTCCAAAAATTGATTCATCTGTTGTAGCGCCACTTAGAGAAAGGCCTCTTCCAAATATTGATATTTTAGCTACAAAAAAACAGGATAGTACGCCAACAATTTCAGAAGAAACTTTAAAGGCTGTAAACACTGTACCTACAACCCCACAAAGTGCAAGTTTTTTTAAGCCTCTTATTTTAGAGCAAGATACTAACACAGAAAATGCAACTGGAGACGATTATACACTTTCTCTCATTGTTAATTCATCCGTTGCGTTAGAAGATTGGGTACTTGCAGAACAAGAGTTATTAAAGTTTTTACAAGTTAACAGAACAAGTACTTCAAGTGCTCGTGCTAATTTTTATTTAGCTCAATCATATTACTTTCAACAAGAATATAGAAAAGCGCTAACGCATTTTCAAAAGTCTGAAAAAGCGTACCCAGTACAATCAAAAAAATGGATAGAGGAAGTCTTAAATAGATTTACTATATAGCAAAAAAAGAAGCAGTTTTATAAAACTGCTTCTTTTTTTTAGCGAATTGAATTAATTAAATCATACAATACTGATGTTTGATTTTCAATTTGTACTTCTGGTGGAGCTGCGCCTTCGGGGGGCGTAGCTTTGCTATTTTGACCTTCTTGCGTTTCAGTTTCTTCTTGTGTAAGTATTGGAATAATTTCATCGCCAATATTTACTAAATCATAAAAACCATTTTGTGCATATACACCTTGGGCTATGTCTTCTCCAACTTCTGTAAGAGTAATTGTTCCGAGCATATCTAAAGGGTCATATTTTAAGCCTACACCAGAATCCAATAGCGCTATATCGTCTTTTTTGTATATTTCGTATACTTGCTCTACGCTTGCGCCGTCTTTTCGTCCCATGTCAATTAGTAGTGATGTTCCTCTTCTACCAATGATAGTGCCCTTATTTGGAAGTGCTGAAGTAACATCATCGCGTATTTTTTGAAGTGCTGATGCATAACGGTCATTACCTGTTCTGTAAACATCCAATGAAAACGCTTTTGTACCTGTTGCGCTAAGGTATACATCAAGCGTAATTCTAACATCACGCTCTCCTTCGACTACACCTACAAGAGCAAAAAAGTCAAAACCATTTTCTCTTGACAGTCTAAATGCTTCAGCATAGCTTCTAATAGCATTTGAACTTGGTATAGCACTTACCGTTTGGCTTGAATTAAAAATGTCAGAGAGCATATTTGTTGTAATTGATAATGCATCTTGATGGAATAATGAGATTGAATCTTCAAAATGGTATAAGGCTATTGTCCAACGTGTTTTATCAAGGTAAAATGGGTCGACATCCCATTTTTGGGGTAGCGTATTTGATAGCATTGATTCATAGGATTCAACGCTGTCGTTAATTGAGCGTGTTGCAAGACCCTGATCTTGTATAAATTGTAGTTGAGACAAATATGATTCAGCATAGCCATCTTGTAATAGTATATTTGCTAATGCTAGGCGAGACTCTACATTTAAAGGATCTATTCTAAGCGTTCTTTGATATTCATACAAAGATGCATTTGCAAGGTATTTTTCCTGTGCAATTTGAGCTTTTTCTAAGTGATATTGAGCCCACTTTTTTCTTCGAGGGTCTTCAATTTGTGTTTGCTCGTAAACTAGTAGCTCAAAAGCGCTTCTCATTATTTCATCTTGTGCATCTAAACTAAGCCCAACTTCCCAAGCAGAAAGTGCAGTATCTATATTGCCAAGATTTCTATTTGACAAGCCCTTAATGTACCATGCTTCAGGACTATTTCTCTCTTTTGAAATAATATAGTCGCATATTTCAATTGCATCTGTATAACTTCCTTGAACAAATAATATGTCTGCAAGTAATTTATATGCTTCAGAGTAATTAGGATTTACCGATATTGCTGTTCTAATATAGTCTTCAGCTTCAGATAAGTTGTTATCTCTTGCAGCTAAATACCCTGCTATATACAATACATCTGCACGATCATTATGATAGCGAAGCGCTTGTTTTATATAGTCTTGAGCTTTATCAGAATGCCCCATTTCGTTTGCAATAAGTGCAAGTGATACCAAGGCTTTTTTATTTGATGATTCTCTTTTTAGTGCATCTAAGAAATAGTTTTCAGCTCCAGTAAACTTACCATTAAATAAGTCTAGCTGAGCTAAGCCAAAGCGAGCATCAATATCATTCGGATTGTGAATAAGCGTTTCTAAAAATATATTTCTAGCATCTTCTAGCTTTCCTAAACCTATAAGCGAAAATCCTTTTAAGTTAGGAATGTCTACTCTATTTTTTATGTACAAACTTGCCTTATCTGCATAAGTAAGCGCTAGTTCGTATTGGTCAAGTTCGTATGAACATTCTGCAAGGGCTAACCAAGCATCTCCGTAAGCTGGATTTATTGCTAAGGCTTCAAGATATAGCTCGGTTGCAGTATACCAATCTTCACGATTTTGGGCATTGGTTCCTTGAGTAAATAATTCTAACGCTGTTTGTCCATATACAGATGAAAAAAGAGCTAATAAAAGTGTAATTACAAATGTTTTTTTTAACACCGTACCCTCCCAAGTTGTGTGTTTTATTTGTACTGATTTATGATTCTGCTTCCGGGTGTTTTATCACCTTAATTTGATTAACCTTATGGCCTTCAACATCTTGAATAATAAAATCGTAATTATTCCATGATTCTTTTTCAAATTTTACAGGAATTTTTCCAAAAAGATCAAAAACAAAACCACCGAGTGTATCAAACTCTTCGTTTGGAAATTCTGATTCGATTTCTTCGTTAAGATCATCAAGATTCACACGAGCATCACAAAGCCATGTGTTTTCTCCAACAGAAATTATATCATCGTTTTCATTGTCAAATTCATCTTGAATGTCCCCTACAATTTCCTCTATAATGTCTTCCATACAGACAATACCGGACATTCCACCATATTCATCAATAGCAATAGCTATGTGCACATGGCGACGCTTAAACTCGCGTAATAGCGAATCAATCCTTTTTGATTCTGGAACAAAAAAGGCTTTTCTGATAATTTTTTCTAATTCAATGTCTTCTTTTTTTGCAAAAGCCTTTATTAAGTCTTTTACATAAAGTACACCTACTACATTGTCAATTGACTCTGAGTACACAGGAAAACGAGAATGCTCGCTTTCTGCAATTTTTTCCAATAATTCGTCTTTTAGCATTGCTATTGACAAAAACTCTACATCAATTCGTGGAACCATAACTTCTTTAACTGAAGTTTCAGCTAATTCTTCAATACCACGAATCATGTCTCTCTTTTCATTTTCTTGCCGGTCCCTTTCGGGACTACTAGAGTGAGGTTCCTCCTTACTCGCCTTAGAAAATAAACGCGCTAATAAACCCATCCTAATCATCCTATAATTTTATAATCTTGAAATGATTGCAACAAACTTTCTTGTATTTCAAACATTTCATTTTTTTCATTTGAATCGTCGCCAATATGAGCATCTCCATGATCATATCCCTCAAGATGTAGAATACCATGAATTAAAAGTCTCTTCAATTCTTCATCTGGTAAAACATCGAATTCTTTTGCATTATTGTATAAAAACTCGACACTAATTGCAATATCCCCTGCAATATATTGTATATTTCCATCATCATCTACGTATTCTTCGCCTTGTTCAAACGATAATACATCTGTAGAAGAGTCCTTATCGCGGTACTGTTTGTTTAGTTCTGCCATATAGGGATCAGAACAAAACAATACGGATAATTCCCAATTGTCGTGGTTTCGATTTTTTAATACTTCTTGCAAAAAGGTGTTTACATTTGAAAGCCAACTTGGCTCATCTATACCTTCAACAGAAATAAAAATATCACATTCTTTATTCGCCATTAATTGCCTCTTTTTGTTTTTTTCGCCCTATTTTTTTTGCTTCGCCTTCGCTTACTTTTTGAGCTTCAGCTTTTGGCTCGACTTTTGGTTCAGGGTCTTCTTGATTTGGATACTCAATTCTTGAATGATAGTATCCTGCCATTATGTTTACTAATGCTTGTTGGATTCTATTTAAATCGTCAAATGTTAAGTTTGCACTATCCATTTGCCCTGCTTCAAATTTACCAATAATAAGCTTTCGAATAAACGTATTAAGCCTTGATACAGATGGCTCTTTTAAAGTTCTGCACGCAGCCTCTACAGTGTCGCAAATCATAACAACGGCAGCTTCCTTAGAGCGTGGAGTAGTTCCCATGTATGAGAAATCGCCTTCTGATACATCAGGATCTATTTTTCTCGCTTCATTGAAAAAATAATAGATAGTGCTATTACCATGATGTTGTGCAACAACGTCTACAACTTCTTCTGGCAAGTGTAGTTGATTACATCGCTCTACACCCTTTTTTACATGGTTTCTAATAACTGAAACAGAAAGACGTGGATTTATATCATCATGCTTATTACCATCTCGCTGGTTTTCAACAAAATATTCTGGTTGCTCCAATTTCCCAATATCGTGGTAGTATGCACCTACTCTTGCTAACAATCCATTTGCGCCTATTTCATTACATGCTGTTTCTGCGAGAGTTGCAACAAGCATAGAGTGATTGTATGTTCCTGGTGCATTAATTAACATTCTTTGCATAAGAGGATTGTTAAGGTCTGATAAGTCTAATAGCCTAAAAACAGAGGCTGTATTACAAATGTATTCAAGTGGTGTTAAAAAGCCTAAAATACATATCCCAGATACAAATCCGTTTATTGCAGTTCCAAGAGTATTCATAAATACGTCTGGTAAGGTTACAGCAAAAATGGTTTCAACTATTACAATACAAATTGGGTTTATTATTGCAAGTGTTATAGCTACAAGCGTTAATTGAATTCTTGTATTTGCCTTTTTTACTATGTATACTGAAAAAAAACATGTTGACAATATATAAATTGATGTTGATACTGCAAAATCTGATGCAAACAGTACTGCAAATGCATAGAAAAAAGATGTAAAAGCAGCAATTCGTGAACCAAACATAATTGTTACAAGCATTATACAAAATGATGCTGGAATAATCATAGTTAAAGCAAATGGATTTGAAAATGCTGGCATTTTTTTTGCTATAATTGTAACACCATACACTATTACCAGTGTTGCAGCAAAAAATATAGCTTCTTTTAGTTTTAATTCTCTTCCAAGAATTTTTTTAGAAAAAAGGAAACCAACTAAACAGGCGAAAAGTACAAAAAACAAACAAGCATTAAACAGCGCCCTTGAGTCTACATAGGTTGGTGTTTCAGCCATGAGTTTTAGCTTTTCATACTGCTCTTCTGTTATTGGAAAGCCTTTTCGAATAATTTCTTCGCCTACAGTTACAGAAACGTCATTTTGCGCAGTTGCTTCAAGAGTAAACTCAGCTACTATTGTTCTATCTGCTATTTGTTCGACCGAATATTCAGATAACGAAAGCGAAAACACCGTTTGAGATGTCGCTACATCAAAAAATGAAATGAGTAACATTACAAAAAATGTTACAACTAGTGTAATAACAAAAGGTTTTTTAAGTTTTAAGGCTTCTTGAGCATTTAAGAACATTTCGTTACTAGCATGGTGAAATTTATTCATGATCTTCATACGCCTGTACAATTTTTTTCACTAATGCATTTCTTACTACATCATTTGAATTAAAATAAATAATTTTTATTTCCTCTATATTCTTTAGAATACGTACCCCTTCTTTTAAGCCCGATTCAACATGTTTTGGAAGGTCAACTTGTGTTAAGTCTCCTGTTACAAAAACCTTTGAGTTTTCACCCATTCTTGTCAAAAACATCTTCATTTGTTGTTTCGTAGTGTTTTGTGCTTCATCTAGAATAATTACACTATCGCTTAATGTGCGCCCACGCATATATGCAAGTGGCGCTATTTCTATTATACCCGAATCTACCAGTTTTTTCACTTGCTCTCTTGGAAGTAATGCTTCCATAGCATCGTATAAAGGCCGAAGATACGGGCTTATTTTTTGTTCTAAGTCTCCAGGTAAAAACCCAAGACTTTCACCAGCTTCCACAACAGGTCTTGTAAGTATAATTTTAGACTTTTTACGTTGTAGTACTAAGTTTAAGGCTTCTGCAACCATTAAAAAGGTTTTACCTGAGCCAGCAGGTCCTACACAAAACACCATATCATTTGTTCGCATACTGCTTACTAAGTCTGCCTGTGTTTGTGTTTTGGGGTATACACTACATTTTCCCATTGGAATATGAATGCTTGCCTTAGAAAAATAGTCTCGAAGCTCCTTTTCTGAAAGGTGCATACTAGGCGTACTGGTATTTATAATAGACTCAACTAAATGATTGTCTGCATTTGAACCAAATTGAACTTCATCCATCAGTCGGTCTATGATGTGTTTAAACCTCTCACACACCGAAGCATCGCATTCATTAATTGATATTTCGTTACCACGTGTGAATATTTTCACCCCAAGATGGTTTTCAATGAGTCCTATATTACTATCATTACTGCCGCAAAGCCGAACTAACACTTCGTTATCGGGCACGACAATGGTATACACAGATTCCACTCGTATAATTGTAACGCTATTCTATATATTCAGTCAAGTAGAAAAGCTATTTTTTTTGATAAAGTTTACAGGTATTTGTTAAGTAAAAAAGCAAAAAAAAAGTGCCCAGAGGCACTTTTTGTGTTTTAGTCAGCTTTTTTTTCTGCAGCTTTTTCGTTTGCAATTCTGTCTGACTTTTTAATGATAAGTTCGCGTACTTTTGCAGCCTTACCAATTTTACCACGTAAGTAGTAAAGTTTAGCACGACGTACTTTACCAGGACGTACAAACTCAACTTTTGCGATACGAGGTGAGTGAAGTGGGAACACACGTTCTACACCAACACCGTATGAATTTTTTCGAACAGTAAATGTTCGGCTTGATCCTGAACCTTTGAAACAGATTACAAGACCTTCATACACCTGAATACGCTCATTTTTACCTTCAACAATCTTAAAGTGAACTTTAATGGTATCACCAACTTTGAAAGCAACAATATCATCTCTTTTTTGAGCTTCATCAATTTGCTTAATTATATCCATCGTTATCTCCTAATAGATCCGCAATAATGTGTTCAGCTTCTTCGTTCAAAGTGCCGTTTACACGAGCTCTTTGAATTAAGTCTGGACGCACGGCCAAGGTTTTTGAAAGCCTTTTTCGTAGTCTCCACTTGCGAATATTTTCATGGTGCCCTGAAAGCAATACATTCGGGACAGCCATTCCATCAAACACATCAGGTTTGGTGTAATGTGGGTATTCTAACAGTCCGTCAGAAAAACTTTCCTCAACAAGACTTTCTGAAGAAATAACACCTTCTACAAGGCGGTACACTGCATCAACTACAACCGTACACGCTATTTCTCCCGATGATAACACGTAGTCGCCTATCGATATTTCATCGTCTACCCATTTGTCAACAATACGTTGATCAATTCCTTCATAGCGGCCACAAATAAAAACAAGCTCTTCCTCTTTACTAAGGTTTTCTGCAAGTTTTTGCGTTAAAGGCTTTCCAGAAGGGCTTAAGTAAATTACCCTTGTCTTTCGTTTTTTACCTTTTCCGTTTTTTTTGCTATTAAAAGCCTTTGGCGGTTTCCCGATTGTTGCTTTTAAGGCTGCATCTAAAGGCTTTGGTAGCATTAGCATTCCTGCTCCGCCACCATATGGAGTATCATCACATGTTTTGCGAACATCGTCTGCAAAGTCTCGAATGTTTACAAGATCGTAGGAAATAATTCCCTTTTCAACCGCTTTTGCCATTATTGAAGTTTCAAAAAAGGCTCTAGGGATTTCTGGGAACAAGGTCAGCACATGGAATTTCATAGCTTAATCCAAAATCCAGAGGTGCATCAGTTGAACAATACCGTTCTCAATATCAACCGTACCGATAAATTCCTTTCGGAAAGGAACAAGAACTGTTCTTTTTTTATCTGTACCGATGGAGTCGGCAGTCAAGCTCTCGGAAACCTCAACCTTTAAAAGGTCATCGGCTCCGCCTCCCAATACGTCTGTAATTTTCCCCACAACTTTTGCGTCAGCTGGTGATTCTCCGTTTTCAACATATACTAGGGAACATTTTTTTAAGTCTTCTTGGTAAAACTCACCTTCGTTCAAAGGACAAGCCATACTTCGGTCAACAACAATTTCAAAGCCGACAATTGTCTTTGCTTTATCGATTGTATCAATTCCCTCAAATGTCATATAAAGATCGACACCACCGAAATCTACTTCGTTTACAACGAGCGTTTTTTCAATGTTTCCTTTCTTTATTGTTACTTCAGTTAGTTTGAGAAAATGCTCATACTCACCAGAAGTACTTACTACTTTAACCTTACCCGCAAGCCCGTGGGTTGTGCGAATAAATCCAATAATCAATGTTTCGTTTGATACGGGCATTTTTTTACCTTAGTCTAGAATATCTAAAGAATAGTGTTTCCCAGACTTTGATGCAGATGCACTTAAAACAGTTCGAAGTGCTTTTGCAATTCTTCCTTGTTTTCCGATTATCTTACCAATATCTTCTTGAGCAACTCTTAACTGAATAACAGGGCCTCTTTCGCCTTCTGCTTCATTTACAGAAACCGCACTTGGGTCATCAACTAGAGATTTTGCAATGTATTCTACTAAATCTTTTTCCACGTAATGACTCCAAGCTTATAGTGTAAAGTTTTTCTTGTTAAGAATCTTTTTTACTGTGTCAGATGGTTGTGCACCTACTCCAATCCAGTAACGAATACGATCTTCTTTGAAAGAAATTTGTTTTTCTTCAACTTCAATCGGATGGTATAGTCCAACATCTTCAATAGAAGTTCCGTCTCTAGGTTTTCTTGAATCTTGTACTACGATTCTGTAGTAAGGACGTTTTTTTGAACCGAATTTTTTAAGTCTAATTCGTACCATGTTACCTCCATATAAAAGTTAGCTTTTGCAATGTGAATCCTCACGTATTTTACTTTTTAAAGCGACGCTTTTTTTGCAGTAAAAAAATTGCATAGAGCATGAACATAATTTATAGCATAAATGGCCGTTTTGGTCAAGCGATAGAGGGTGCAAATCATAAAACTACCGTTTAGCATTTTTACTTTTTTGCTCATACATTTTTGCATCGGCTTTTTCGAGTAGTGTTTTAGGACTATCACGTTCAGAGGATAAAGCCCACCCGATACTCGCAGAAATATTTATACTGATTTCATTGATAGAAAATGTTTGTTCGGATAGGTCTTTTATTCTTGTTGCAATTATCTTTGCAGTTTTTTCATCGCTAACATTGGGCGCTACTAACACAAATTCATCACCCCCTAACCTTGCAACGAGGGTATCTTGAGTAGAATTTTCTTTTAATCTCTTAGAATAGGCAATGAGTAGTTGGTCTCCTGTATCATGGCCGTAGGTGTCATTGACCGGTTTGAATTTATTTAAGTCGATGAAAAAAACACCGAAAGAAAGTGCGCCTGAGACATCGTGTAGAAAGTTTTCAAGCTTTAAACGGTTTGATATGCCGGTGAGTGGGTCTGTTTCCATTTCTGTTTGAATTTTTTCTCTGTGTTTTTCAGCTTTACGTAAAAAGTAAAAAATAAACAAATTAACCGCAAGGACCGCAAAGAACCAAAATAAACCATACGTTATAGACTGAATATAACGCTCGTTATCGTATAGGGTTAGCCTCCATGTGGACTGCGCAACATCAGACATATAGGCTCCTGCTACATCAAATTCATCAGCCTCTACCACACCAGGCGTAAAGGCCTCTGACTCTGTTGCAACAATTTTTTCTCCTTGATAGGTTGTTGAAAGCCTGTATTCGTATCCTATATCAACGAGTGTAGATAGCCCTATATGTTTTATAAGTTCATCTACCAGCATAGCAACGCTAACAATGCCGATAAACTCACCTTCTTTAAAAATTGGATTTCGAATAGTAATGCCAAAACCGTTTATGAGTAAATTAAAAGGACCTGATATAACCGGTTGCTGTGTTTCATAAGCCAAGAGAACGCTCGCTTTTGTATGTTCGTCCTCAAAAAAGTTGACATTTAGCGCAGGATTATTAGGGTTTAGCGGGTATCGGTGCGTTACTATGCCTTGTGGTGCATAGGACACCGCATGTATAAAGCTACTGTCAGATATAGTTTTGGCAATACTTTCAAATTCTTCCTGTGATATTTCACCGCCATGATTGCATATAACTGTATCTAAAATGTCAGTAAAGAGTACTGCCGAAGTTATGGCTTCTGTAAGATGTGCTTCATAGCGTTGGTTTAAGGTGTATTCGTTTTGTTCCACCTCTTTGAAAGCTGACATACCAGCATAGGTACTACCTATAATTCCTATAATTAGCATTATAAAAAATACAATTCTTGTAGCTTTTAAATTTTTTACTAGCTCAATTTTTTTTGTATACACTGCCAGTCTCCTACTACATGTTGCTTCACTATAACTATGATAGCACACATGTAGTCAAAAAGCTAGTAAAAGTTTTTCATACAGTTTAGAGGTTTTCCACATAACAAAGGTAGTACCAACGCAAGTAGATGTCGCCCCAGCGTAAAAATACTTTATGAGAAAATCATACATAATTAAAAAATAAATTACAAAAGCAAAATTGTAAAAATGCAGTTTTTACAAAACTATCGAAAATTCTATCCATTCACCTTTTACACCATTAACCACAATTTTTGCCTTGTGAGCTTGTGCAATAGTTGAAGCTATGGCAAGTCCTAGGCCGCTTCCGCCAGTGTCGCGGGTTCGAGATTTATCTGTTCTATAAAAACGCTCAAAAATCTTTTTTCGAACCTTATCATCTACCCCTTCACCTGTGTTGTAAACGGAAAAAATCTTTTTATTTCCTTGCTGCGTAAGAGAGATTTTTATGGTACCATTTTCTGCACAATGTTTTAGCGCATTATCAATAAAAATAACAGCAAGCTGCTTAATTCGGTTTTCATCACCTTTTATACTTATACCATCTTCAATTTCCACATCAAAAGTATAACCCGATTCAAAGGCTAAACTTTCAAAAGGTAAAACAGTTTTTGTTAAGGCCCTTGAAAGATCAAAGTGTATAAAATCATAAATCATTTCGCTAGAATCATATTTAGCCAAATATAATAAATCTTTTACAAGTAAACTCATGCGATGAGCTTCACCCTTAATATAAGAAAACCATTTATTATCACCCATTTCATCTTCAAGAACATCAAGATTTGTATTAATAACTGCTAGTGGCGTTTTTAATTCATGACTTGTGTCTGCAACAAATTGCCTTTGTTTATTAAAGGCAGCTTTGATAGGGCGCAAAGCCCAACTCGATAACACCGCTGCAACAATGGCTGATAAAATCATTGCAAAAGAATAAACAAAAAAGAAAACAGTATCAATTCTATACAGAATAACATCCATCATCCTTCTATCCATAAAAACAATTAAATAACCATAGGGTTTTTCTGCAATTTGATAGCGGAGGCCGTCAAGATTACCATATTCTTCTCTCGCTTGAAAAGCTTGGTTAGACAAATCAGCAATTTCTTCTGGTGAATAATTTATAGGATAGCGAGACACTGTTCGCAATAATAGCCCATCTTTAGCAATTTGCACTGAAAATGCATTTCTAAGCTTTCCAAAATCAATAGGATTTCGAAAACTACTAGTCATAAAGTCTAGAGCTTCAAAAAAAGGATAAATATCCATTGCTTCGTCAAGCGCTGGCATACTGTGACCATCGGTTTTTACTAAAAAATTACTTATATATTTAAAATCATTATCAATGGCATTTTCAAGACCTTGTTTTGCAAGTGCAAAAAGACTTAACAAAACAATGGAAATTGTGGCTAGAATTATAGCAAAGAATTTCCATCGTAAGCGAGATAAAACCTTATTTGATTTTCGATCTTTTTTCTTAAACACCATGTGCTATAACCCCATTTCTAAGGCGTAACCAACACCACGAATAGTTCTAATTTCAGCTTTTGC
>CAYJLQ010000014.1:12211-16897 GCA_964370725.1 uncultured Treponemataceae bacterium | reverse complement strand
GTCCATTTTTCTTCATTCAGCATATCCTGAACAGATTTTACCAATGTTTCTGACATTTATTCTCCTACTGTAATACCTTCTTGTGCTTGGTTCTTCAATTATGACCAATCCACTATTCGATATTGAATGCAAATTTTACTTAATGTATTATCATATATTGTATCATTTTTCTAAAAAATACTCAATAGGTGTCATCGACAAGAAGTTATTTTTTGTCTAAAAATGCTATGCTTATTTAGTATATAACTCATAAATATCATTGTCGAGTAACTTTATTTTTAATAGTATTTCGTTTATTTTTGCTCGCTCGCCAGTAGTAGTAATGTGATGATCTATAAGCCAAAAATAATGATTTATAAGTTTTGGAACAAGTGTTTCGTTGTAGCTACTTTGCTCTTGCACATCTTTTTCTAGTGCTAAAACAGCTTGCCGTAGCTTTCCTGATTCAAGTGCTCTCAATTCTCTTTTAACATTTAAAACTCCATATAATACCCCATATACAGGTATCCATTCTTGAAGTTCTTTACCGCTATATCCCTTTTGAACTGTGCTTTCTCGTAACGATTTATATAATTCAGACTCTAAAAATGCGTCATCAACTTCTTGAGCTTGTATAAAAAAAGCTTCTCTAAATAATACTTTGGCAGTTTTTTCTTCACCACAAAGTGCGTAGCTATCTCCAAGTTCAGCAAGTATTTTTGCTGAGTTAGGTTGTAGGGCATTAGCATCTTGTAAGAATCTAATCGCCGTTTCATAATTTCCAAGTGCTTTATAGCAAAGACCAATTCTTCCTAATAGCTCAGATTTTAATGATTTATCTCTTTCATTTATCATATGCTGATAATTTTCTAAAGCTATTGTAAATATTCCTCTTTTTACAGAATATATTGCTTGTGGATATTTATTATTGTCTTCACCAATGAAGTCTATAAAGCGTGTCCATTCTGAAAGTAGGTTTTCACCTTTTTGAAATTTACTTGCGGTATTAGATTGATTTTCTAATACATTTATCCAATAGTTAGTACATTTTAATAGAAATATTATTTCATGACTATCTAATACGCTCTGTAGTTCTACTGTTAGTAGTTCTTTTGCTTTTTGAGGGTTTCCTTCTTTTAGATAGTCATATGCAGCTACTAGACCGCTGATAGTTTCACTTCTCATCACTTATAAGTATGGCAGATAATAGGTAATTAGTCAATTATGTAATACAAAGCATTGATTTAGTAGATTTATTTAATATAAATCTACTAAATTTACATAGTTTTTACATTTAATTACTTTTAGAATTTACATGGGGGAACTATAGTGATGTCAAGTTGGTGCGGCACAAATAAAAGTGAAGCACAAAAAAATTAACAGAGAACACTCTAAAAATTGAGGTTCGAAGGGAGAAAAAATGAAAAAGGTACTTTTAGGAGCGCTCGTTGCTATGTTAGCAACAACTGTATTTGCAGCTGGAAAAGCTGATAATGACACAATTTCTGTTATTACACGTGAAGATGGTTCTGGAACAAGAGGAGCTTTCGTAGAGCTAGTTGGCTTGGATGAAAGTGGAAGTGATGAAACTAGCTTAGATGCTATCGTTCATGACGGAACTGGAAAGGTAATGACTGCCGTACAAAACGATGCAAGTGCAATTGGTTATATTTCACTTGGCTCACTTAATGACACTGTAAAAGCAGTTTCAATTGATGGTGTTGCACCTTCTGTTTCAAATATTCAATCTGGTAGCTACAAAATTGCTCGACCATTTAACATTGCTTATGGCGACAACTTATCTGCACTTGCTTTAGACTTTATTGACTTCATTAAAAGTGCTGAAGGTCAAGCTATTGCATCTGAAGAAGGCTTTATTCCTGTATACGAAAATGCAGCATATGCTGGTGGTATGGATTCTGGAAACCTTTCAATCGGTGGTTCAACTTCAGTATACCCTTTAATGGAAAAACTTGCAGAAAGCTATAAACAAAGAAACCCTAATGTTGTAATTAACATTGAAGGTATTGGTTCAAGTGCTGGTGTTAAAGGCGCAATTGACGGAACATTTGAAATTGGTATGGCAAGTCGTTCATTAAAAGATTCTGAACTTGCTCAAATTAATGGAATGGTAATAGCTCAAGATGGTATTGCAGTAGTTGTAAACAACGAAAATACACTTGAAAATCTTTCAGTAGATGCTGTAAAAGAAATCTATCTTGGAAACGTAACAAACTATTCAGAAGTAAAGTAAGGAAATATAATGCAGCTTAAGGAAAGAGTTTTTGAAAAACTATTTTTACTTACAGCGCTAATATCAATCATAGCAGTGCTTTTCATTTGCATATTCTTATTTGCGAATGGATTGCCTGTTATGGGAAAAATCGGTATAGTGGATTTCTTGTTTGGAATGAATTGGAAACCTTCTAACGATATGTATGGAATCTTCCCCATGATTGTGGGGAGTTTATACATTACAGCCCTTGCAATTGTCTTGGGTGTCCCAACAGGTATTATGACAGCTGTATACATGACACATTTTTGTCCAAAATACATTTATACTTGGTTAAAACCAGCAATAGACCTGCTTTCGGGTATACCCTCCATCATTTATGGTTTTTTTGGTATGACTGTTCTTGTTCCATTTGTAAGAAACTACATTGGAGGCAATGGAAATAGCATACTTTCAGCTTCAATTTTATTAGCAATAATGATTTTGCCAACAATTATAACTATTAGTGAATCTGCCATTAGAGCAGTTCCTATTCCCCTTTATGAAAACTCAAGGGCTTTAGGGGCAACTCATGAAAGAAGTGTTTTTCTTGTGGTTGTACCTGCAGCTCGCTCAGGAATCCTTGCATCTGTTGTACTCGGAATTGGACGAGTAATTGGTGAAACCATGGCCGTAATTATGATTGCCGGAAATCAGCCAAGACTTACAGGTGATATGCTAAAAGGAATCCGTACTTTAACCGCAAATGTAGTTATAGAAATGAAGTATGCATCAGGCTTGCATGAAGAAGCACTGGTAGCAACAGGTGTTGTACTGTTTGTGTTTATATTACTTATAAACATAAGTTTTT
Source organism: uncultured Treponemataceae bacterium (assembly GCA_964370725.1). Taxonomy (GTDB): domain Bacteria; phylum Spirochaetota; class Spirochaetia; order Treponematales; family Treponemataceae; genus CAYJFX01. Next base: position 13,835 of record CAYJLQ010000014.1, on the reverse strand, counting down.
CACTTATAAAAAATAAGGTAAGTACTCTATGAGACAAGAACAATCATCAAAAATAGTTAACACATTTGTGCATATTGCTGCATTTTTAACCATTGCAGTTGTTATTTATATTATTGGATATGTGTTGTTTTCAGGTATCGGTCCAATTATTGATGAAATTAAAAAATTGTATGCGAATCAGCCATCAATTTTTAATTTAAAGTATACATCAGATAATGTATCTCTTGTCCCTGCCGTTGTTAATACCTTTATACTTACTTTGTTAAGTGTTACACTTTCATCAGTTTTTGGTATTTTTACTGCGATTTATCTGGTTGAATATTCAAAAAGCGAAACACGATTGGTTCAGATTATACGTCTAACTACTGAAACTTTAGCAGGGATTCCATCAATTATTTATGGGCTTTTTGGAAGTATATTCTTTGTAGTTTTCTTAGGTATGGGTATGTCTTTATTATCTGGTATATTCACCATTTCAATTATGATATTACCTCTGATTATTCGCTCAACTGAAGAAGCTTTAAAATCAGTTCCAATGGAATATAGAGAAGCAAGTTTTGGCTTAGGAGCAGGGAAATTACGAACAATATTTGTTATTGTTTTGCCATCGGCAATTAATGGTATTCTAGCAGGTGTTATACTTGCCATAGGCCGTGTTGTAGGGGAAACTGCATGTTTGCTATATACTGCAGGTACTTCTCCTAATGTTGGAAATCTTTTTTCAACTGGACGTACCTTATCTATTCATATGTATATGCTAACCTCTGAAGGTTTATTTGTAAATCAAGCGTACGCTACTGCAACAATTTTGCTTGTTATTGTTGTTGGAATGAATATGTTTTCTGCATTTATTGCGAAGAAAATGGTACAATCTAATAAAAGTGAAGGATAAAAAATGAAAATATCAATAAAAGATGCACATGTATATTATGGAGACGCTCACGCTTTAAAAGGTGTAACTCTTGATATTATGAAAAATCAAGTTACTGCATTTATTGGGCCATCAGGTTGCGGTAAATCTACATTGTTAAAAAGCATAAATAGAATGAATGATCTTATTCCAGGCTGTAAAGTAGAAGGAGATTTTCTTCTAGATAGTGAAAATATTTATAGCGATATTAATATTAATACTTTAAGAAAGAGAGTAGGGATGGTATTTCAAAAGCCCAATCCTTTCCCAATGAGCATCTATGATAATATTGCGTATGGACCTCGAACACACGGTATTAAAAGAAAAGCAGTACTTGATGAAATTGTTGAAAAGAGTTTGAGAGACGCTGCAATTTGGTCAGAAACTAAAGATAACTTAAAAAAATCTGCACTAAGCTTATCAGGCGGACAGCAACAACGTGTATGTATTGCTAGGGCCTTAGCTGTGAATCCTGAAGTATTATTAATGGATGAACCAACTTCAGCTTTGGATCCCATTTCTACATCAAAAATTGAAGAGCTTGTTTTATCTTTAAAAGAAAGTTATACTATTGCTATAGTTACACATAACATGCAACAAGCTCTTCGTGTATCTGATAATACAGGATTTTTCTTGCTCGGTGATTTGATTGAGTTTAATGAAACAAAAGAACTTTTTTCACTACCAAAAGAAAAAGAAACAGAAGATTATATT
>CAYJLQ010000014.1:0-12201 GCA_964370725.1 uncultured Treponemataceae bacterium | reverse complement strand
GATAATGAGCAATTTAATTGATAATGAAATTAGTGCACTTCACAAAGAAGTTATCTTAATGGGTAATCTATGTGAAAAATCTATAGAAAAGGCAGCTACTGCGCTCCTTACTAACGATGTAAAAAGTGCACATGAAGCGATAGAAATTGAAGAAAAAATTAACGAAAAAGAACGTGAAATTGAAGAGTTATGTTTAACTTTTTTATTAAAGCAACATCCAGTTGCACGTGACTTACGTAAAATATCAGCAACTCTTAAAATGCTAACAGATCTTGAAAGAATTGGAGATCAAGCAAGAGATATTGCAGAAATTGTTATTAACAATGATTTGTCAAATTACAAGAATATATCTCATATCCAAGCCTTGTCAGATGCAACTATTAAAATGGTGTCAGATATTATTGATGCGTATGTTAAAAACGATTTACAATTATGTGAAACTGCAATTGAATATGACAATGTTATTGATGATTTATTTGATGCAATGAAAAATGATATTATTTCAATTGTTAAGAATAATACTCAAGAGGTTGAAAATGCGATTTTCTTACTAATGATAGCAAAGTATTTTGAGCGAATCGGAGATCATGCAACCAATATTGCAGAATGGGTAGAGTTTTCTATTACAGGAAAACATAGACGGGAAGATTAATCATGATATATTGTGTAGAAGACGAATCTAACATACAAGAACTAATTATATATGCTTTGCATACTGCAGGTTTTGAAGCAATAGGTTGTTCCAGTGCAAAAGAATTAGAAGAAAGCCTAGAGAAGCAAATTCCATCAATGATTTTGCTCGATATTATGCTACCTGAAAAAGACGGGTTAGAAATATTACGAGATTTGAGGCAGAACCAAGCGACTCAAAATGTTCCTGTAATTTTAATAACAGCAAAGTCAAGTGAATTTGATAAGATTAAGGGTTTGGATCTTGGTGCTGATGACTATATTACAAAACCGATTGCAGTTATGGAAATGATTTCGCGCATTAAAGCTGTATTACGTCGCTGTAATGTAAGCAATGATTCAACTTCTGAAGAAATTTCAGTTAATAATATATGCTTAAACAAAATGAAAAGAACAGTTACAATTCAAAATGAAGAAGTTTCACTTTCCTTTAGAGAGTTTGAACTTTTGCAGTTTTTTATGGAACATCAGGGACATGTCTTTTCACGAGATAATCTACTAACGACTGTTTGGGGGTATGAATACTCTGGCGAAAGTAGAACTGTAGATGTACATATACGTACATTGCGACAAAAAATAGGTGACGATGGTACGTTAATACAAACTGTACGTAACGTTGGCTACAAAATGGGAGAGTAGGATGCGAAAAAGAATTTTTTATAGTATAACTGGTGTAACTCTTATTGCTTTGTGCATTTTTTCAGTATTCATTTCATCCATAATGTATAATCAAATATTTGAAACTGAAAAAACAAATTTAAAAATGGAATTTCCACTAGTTAAAAAGGCACTTCTTTCTCAAGATGGAAGAAGTAATTTTGATACGATTATCTCCTCATCGAGAATTACGGTTATTAATATAGATGGTACTGTTACATTTGATAACAGACGAGATCATACAACGATGGATAATCATGCAGATAGAGTAGAAGTAGCAGCGCTTAAAAATAGTTCTAAGGCAGAAAGTACAAGATTGTCTGATACATTGGGAAAACAAACGTATTATTATGCTGAAAAACTTGATGCAAATACTATTCTTCGTCTTTCTATAACAATGGACAGTATTTATGCTATTGTATTGAAAATTGTTCCATTTATGATCCTAATTGCAATTCTTGTAATAATTTTATCAGCATTTATTTCAAGTTATGTAACAAAGAAAATTATTGCACCTCTATATAATATTGATGAGCCAGTATACGATGAATTAGATCAATTTTATGCGCGCATAAAAGAGCAAGAGCGATTTATTGAAAAACAAAAAGCACGTATAAGACAAAAAAAAGCTGAGTTTGAAATACTCACAGACAATATTGAAGATGGCCTCGTATTATTAAATTCAAGGAATGAAGTTGTAGCTATAAACAATACAGCTAAACTTGTGTTTGGCTCAAAGGATACAAAATTTCTTAGAAAAAATGCCTTCGAATTAAACCACTCAGATGAGTTTATAGCATCGCTAGAAAAAGCTTTCCTCGGAAAAAGCTGCGAATTAATATTACAAATACACAATAGAGAATATTTATTACATATTTCACCTGTAAAGCGTTCTAGAAATGGAAAAGTTAAAATTAAAGGTGCAATTATAATAATTGTAGATAATACTGAAAAGGTGCAAGCGGAAAAAGTTAGAAGAGAGTTTTCAGCAAATGTATCTCATGAGCTAAAAACACCACTAACTTCTATATTGGGTTATGCTGAATTAATTAAAACAGGAATGGCTAAAACTGAGGATATAAAAGGGTTTTCAGAAAAGATTTATACAGAAGCTAATAGCCTATTAGAACTCATTGAAGACATACTTAAAATATCTCGCTTAGACGAAATGAAACAAAGTTTTGAAGTAGAAGATGTACAGTTAAAGGAGATTATTGAGACTGCAATTTTACGCCTTGAAATAATTTCTGATAAAAAAGATGTTTCAGTTTCTCATGAACTAGATAATGTTGTTGTCCCTGGAATAAAAACAGTTTTGGAAGAAACGTTATACAATGTTTTAGAAAATGCCATTAAGTATAACAAAGAAAAAGGTTCAGTAAGTGTTTCTTTAATTGAGAAAAAAAATAAAGCAAAAATTGTTATTAAAGACACAGGGATTGGAATTCCAGCAGATAGTATAGATAGGATATTTGAGCGCTTTTACAGAGTTGATAAAAGTCATTCAAGCAATGTTAAAGGAACTGGCCTTGGCCTTTCAATTGTTAAACATGCAATAAACTTACATAGTGGAACAATTGAAGTAAAAAGCGATGTGGGAAAGGGCACAGAAATTATTATAGCCATTCCGAAAAAATAATAAGTGGTGCCGAAAGGCATCATTTTTTTTCTAATAACTATGTACTATTTCCTGCATTCCTTTCAAAGAAAATGCCGTCTTCAAATCCTTGAATACGTTTATCTGTATCAGCTTTTTCAAGACGGTATTCTGCCCATGAACAATATAGGTCATTTTGTTCAATCCCAATATATTTTCTATTAAGTTTTTTTGCTGTGACTAAAGTACTTCCAGAGCCTGCAAATGGATCTAAGATAACATCCCCTTCATTAGAACTAGCTAAGATAAGCTTAGCTAATAATTTTTCACTTTTTTGAGTAGGATGTGCGGTGTTTTCTGCCATAGACCAATACGGAATTGTAATATCTGACCAAAAATTAGAAGGGTAGGTATTTCTAAAATTTCCCTCATCAGTCTTTTCCCAATCCTTTGGCTTTCCATCTTGCATATATGGAGCAATTACTTTTTTTCTTACCTTTACTGCATCTACATTAAAGGTATAATCATTTGAAACGGTGGCAAACCAAATATCTTCTAATGCATTTTTCCAGTTAGACTTTGCCCCTCTACCTTTTTCTCTTTGCCATGTAATTCTGTTTCGAACAATTAATTTTTCGCTTAAAACGGGACCTATAACAAGACTAGATTTCCAGTCGCAGCAAATATATAAACTTGCGTTTGGCTTTAGTGTAGGTATTATAGCATCGAGCCATGATTGAGTATATTGTGCATACTCTTCATTATCTGTCTTTTTGAATGTTTTCCCATGGTAGTTTTTTTCTAAGTTATACGGAGGGTCAACTATTGCAAGATCTACAAATTCTCTATTAAACGATGAAAGAACTTGAAAAGAATCACCATTAACTGTTTTATTTAGAATGTCTGTATTTTGTAAGCCCTTATTTGATTCATAATGAACGCAACGCTCATAATATTGTTTACCTTGTTCTAGGGTAAAGCTAATTGTTTTGTTTCTATCTGATTTCTGTTTATCCATGTGAGAAAAAGTCCTTAAGTGTGGGTAAGTTTACGTGCAATGAGTGAAATAAATGCATAATAATTTGGTATATTCGCTCTTTTGTAGTTTTATCTAAACTGTTCATAGTTCGTAAAACGGTTACTGAGCATTTAACCCAATTTTCAGATAATTCTAAAAGCGTTGTTGCTTGTGTAGAGTTTATTACGTTAAAAAGTTCTGATATAAATTCCTTTCTATCTTCAACTGCTACCGTATTGAGCCATGTATCAACCGTTTTTGTAGCTACTAATGCAGAAGCACTTTGCTCATCAATATATTGTAACTTCGTTCCTAATAACTTCCAAGTGAACATATCGTGCTGAGAAACTCCTGATTTTTCAGAACTTTCTATATAGCGTGGTTTATTCACACGATTTAATAAAATTCCAATTATTGATGATTCTGGGATTATAGTTTGCACTCTTGATGCATTTTTAATGAAGGCTTCATCATTATAATATTCAGGTAAAAAACCTGGGCCGTCATTATCAAATACGGCGATTATTTTTTTTGAAGTTTTTTGATTTGCATAAGCTGATGCATATACTGATAAGTTTCCACCCTTTGAGTGTCCCATCACATATGTCTTTTTATTAAATTTTGAGCAAGCATTTTCAAGATATTCTAGTGCTAAACCATGTGCTGGTATTGGAAAAGTGTGGCACATATTAAAATCTTCTTTCCAACCAGCTAGAGTGTCGTCAGTTCCTTTAAAGATAACACAGAGTTCACCTGTCGGAAGTAGGGCGCACATAGCGCCAAATTGTGTGTCATTGTATGTATCAATAGTATTGACAAGAGCACATATTTGTATTTTCGAGTATCGAGTAGCTTCAGAAACTGATTTTAATAATGAAGCAGTATCTTTGTTTATTAGTGCGCCAAGTTTTTTTTCATGATGTCCATTATTAAAATACATTTTTCCTACATCACAAAGACTTATCTTTGAAGTAAAGGATTTTGGAACAATTTGCTCGAGATCGGCATATAAAATTTGGCATAATATAAGGCTATCAATGTGGTTAAATGGACTAACCTTAAAAGAGATGTCTCCTCGCCAAGCAACATAATCAGATATATTTCCCATATGAAAAGTATACTTGACGATAAAAATAAAATCAACCTAGTTTTTTAATTATTTTACAACACATAATTCAACACTGTCGTCTTCAAATCCTTGAACTTGTACAGTAATAATAGATGGATACCCATCGTCGGTTAGTGTACATGAAGCTATTTTTTTTCCAAAATGGAAATATGACATTTGCTCTTTATCTTTTGGGGAAAACTGTATTATTGGATGCTCATAACTAATTACTTCACCAAATATTGTTGCATTAGATTCTTCTATTGGGCACTCTAACCATGTTCCGTAATCTGTATTTGGCTCGTCATCTTCAAAAATGTCCTCTTCAGCTACAGTATCTTCAAAGTACATTGAATCACTTTCTAACGACTCTTCTATTACTTCTTCTTCAATTATTGAGCTATTAGTAAAAATATCTTCACTGCTCTCGCCAGTAAATATTTCATCAGATTCAATTATCTCTTCTGCTTCGATAATTGGACTTTCTTCTACTGATTCATCATATGTTTTATTAAAATCATCATTGCTTAGGTCATTTGGAAGAACTTCTATAGAAACACTATCGTCGTGTTCTCCAATAGCTACTAAATCTTCATTATCAACTTTTTCTTCTTGAATGACTTCATCAATTATATTCTCTTCATACACGTCTACTGATTCTTCTACTGTTTCTTCAATATCTAACGCTTCTATGTCACCATCAACAAACTCAATAGCATCTTCTGCAAATGTTTCTTCTGTTTGTGGTTCGATTTCTACATTTTCTTCTAGTTGCACTTCTATAAAGTCATGGTTTGTAGGGTCTTCAAATTTTTCTTCAACAAAGTCAATTTCATCTTCAATTTCTATAGAATCTTCTGCGCTACTATTAGTATTTTCTTCAAGTGCATTAGGCGTAACTTCCAAGTCTGTTTCTGTAGCTATACCATTGTTTTCTAAGGCAATTTTAGCATTTAATTCATTTACATAATCTTCTACGCTTTGCTCTAAGTAAACATGTTTTTGTCTATCTTGGTCTTCAATGAAATCAAGTAGTTTGAAATCACCTTCAGTTACCATTTTGCCACTTTCATTTAATAGTTTTAATACTTCTTGACCTTCATTTGTGTCAATAAAATCTTCATGAACACAATGCACGTTCAAAGCATCTATTTTCTTTTGTTCGTCTTCACTAATTGTTTCTGGTACTATTAATACAATTACTGAAACACCAGTATATACTGAACGTACATACTGAACAAGAGTTTTCCAATGGCGAGGATAGTCAATAGAGTTAATTACTACAGAGTCAGGCTTTATTTCCAATATATTGTCTAAAGCTTTTAAAAGCCAAGAATAAGAGATTGTGTTAAAGCCATTTTTAACAAAAAAATCGCTGTACGATTCTAAATTTGTGCTAGATTCTGAAATTACTAGTATTTTCATTCTTCGGTCCCAATGTTATCTACTGTATAATCATATATTTGCCATATATTATTTCTCATTCGTAGATAATATGTATATCTCTTTTTTTCTCTATAATTTGGATATTTAAACCATTCTATTACCGTAACAGTACCTTCTGTTTGTGTATACGATGTTTTTTCTATTTCAAATTGCTCAGGAATTGCAACAATTTCATTGTCAATTCTATCATTCATCAATGCAAGTTTATAGTTTTGAATTATTTTTTGTCGCTCATTTTCTGATGAGTTATTATATCGAATTTTGTTCTGTGGATTCTTAAAATAAATAGATTCAATATCCATGTATAAAAAGAATTGGTCCCATAAACTTCTTTGTCGAGCAATAATTGTATGTTCAATAACTTGATCTGGTGGCATAAACTCTGGTTGTAATAGCGCTGCACTATCAAAGCCTACTGGTATTAAAGAGCTGCCACCAATTATTGGATCAGGACTTACTTCTAATGCAAGTCTGTTTGAAGTTACCGTTTGCATTTTAGATTTATATAGTTCTGGATACAAGTTTAATTCAATATAATATACAGATGGATTAATAATAGTTATAAAATCTTTTAAATCTATTGTAAATCCGTATGTTTCACCTGCTTCTAGAGCAAGTTCTCTAAAATACACTGTTGAACTTGTTGTTCTTTTTCTAATGAGTGTTTCAGTTTGTTCTAGTTTTTCATTTTTTATGCTAAAAGCATCTATGTCAATGCTAAATGCTTTATCATCTGCTATTTTAAAGCGAACTGTTTCTGAGCCCTTATTTTCAATCCCAACATTTATAAAGACAGGACTATCTGTTGTGCCAGAAGGGAAATAAATAGTTTTATTATGAAAAGAGATAGAAACTTCTAAACCTTCAACGTTGGTTGTTGAGCTACCCATTATTACATTTTCAGAACTTTGTGCAAAAAGGGTCTGTGCAAACAAAATAAAAACTGATATAATACTTATAAGAATACGTTTCAAAATCGGTTCTCCATTATTTCATTATCGGACAATTTATATGAATTCCTTAAATTATATCATACATTCATGGAAAAAGATAGCGGACGCCATGCAAAGTCTGTGTATTCCTAATGCAGAATACCCAAGAGAAGTAGAAGGCGTTTTAGGCGGAATGCATGGCTTCTTTATTAATGATTTTGCTTTAAACAATAAAAATACTCTAGTAATAATTGTGCCAGATGAAAAAGATGCTAAAAATTTATTTATTGATTTACAAGGCATTTTTGATGATGGAAACAATGGCACTAGTGTAAATATTTTCCAATTACCATGGTGGGGTATTGTACCATACAGAGCTTGTTCTAAAGGTGCAAGAGTTTTTGGTGAAAGAGCCGGTGTTCTTGCAAAGCTTTTACAGAGTGCAAATAAAACTGAAACAACCAATAAACAAAATATTTTTATTTTAACACAAAGGGCAGCTTTAACGCCTATTCCCGATCCAAATTACTTAAAAACTCTATTATGTAATGTTTCAGTTGGACAGAGTTTTGATCCTGTTGCATTGGGTGAGCAGCTTGCAGCGCAAGGCTATGTGCGTGTTCCCCGTGTAACGATTAGAGGTGAGTTTACAGTTCGAGGTGAAGTTCTTGATATTTTTATGCCTGGTGAACAATATGCTCATCGTATTGTGTTTGACTTTGACGAAATTGAAAGTATAAAATCATTTAGTACTGAAAACCAAGCTTCAATTGAAAAGCTTGATAATCTTTTAATTTATCCAATGAAAGAAACAGTTTGGACTGATGAACTTGTACAAAAACTTGAACAAAATATAAAACCCTATGTGGATGAAATACCTGAAATTAAGAGAAGTTTTTATGAAAAACAGGTTGAAAAACTCTTAACTGAATTATTTATACACAGAGAAAGTGAAGGTGAAGAGCTTTTTTATCCTCTTATACATTCCTCAAGCATTTTCGATTATTTGTCTGAAGACACAACATTACTGTGCTTCGATTATGATAGGCAATCAAATATGCAGGAAAACTTTGAAAGAGAATACGCTGCATTATATAAAAGAGCCTTTGATGAAACCTTTGTTCCTCCAAGCGATACTCAAATTTTTAATTTTAAAGAATTATGCCAAAAGCATCCTAGAAGAATACTTTTTAGAAGTATAAAAGCGCATAATGTTACTGAGAATGAGCGAATTGTAATTGACACCGAAGCTCCAAGAAGCTTTTTTGGCAATATTAATTTCTTAAAAGAAAATTTACATGAGCTACAAAATGATGGATGGCGTATTTTTATTTATGCCGACAGTACAAATCAAGCGCTTCGAATTTCAGAACTTTTAAAAGACTATGTGCAACCTGATAGTGATGTTGAACCTGTAACTATCGTACCTTCAAGTATTTCAGAAGGCTTTGGTATCCCTGAACTTAAAGTTTTAGTTATTCAAGAAAATGAAATTTTTGGAAGAAGAAAGCATACTCCTAAATCGGTAAAAACGGTAAAAAGTGCTGTAATAGATACCTTTGTTGAATTAAATCCTGGTGACTTTGTGGTGCACGTAAATTATGGTATTGGACTTTTTAAGGGGATTGAGCGAGTAAAAGTTTCAGGAAACGAGAGAGATTACATAAAGCTAGAATACTATGATAACGAAACGGTGTTTATACCTATTGAACAGGTAAACTTAGTTCAGCGTTATATTGGTAATGAAGGTGATGCTCCTAAGCTAGACCGCCTTGGATCAAAGAGTTGGGAAAACAGAAAAAACAAAGTTAAAAAGTCTGTAGAAGATATTGCAGAAAAACTCATTGAATTATATGCAAAACGCAAAGCTGCTGTTGGTTTTTCTTTCCCAGAAGATGGCGAGTTTATGACAGCCTTTGAGGCAAACTTTCCGTATACAGAAACTGAAGATCAAATAACGGTTTCAGAAGATATTAAACGTGACATGGAAAAACCACTTCCAATGGATAGACTGGTATGTGGAGACGTTGGATACGGTAAAACTGAAATGGCAATGAGGGCAGCGTTTAAAGCTGTAATGGGTGGGAAACAAGTTGCTTTTTTAGCGCCTACGACTATCCTAGCAGAGCAACACTATGAATCATGTTTAGAGCGCTTTCAAGATTTTCCAGTAACAATTGCACACATGTCGCGCTTTGTTTCAAAGGCAGATCAAAAGAAGATTCTTGAAAAAGTAAAAGAAGGTAGCGTAGACGTACTTGTTGGAACTCATCGTATTATTCAAAAAGATGTAGCCTTTAAAGACTTAGGCTTGATGATTATTGACGAAGAGCAGCGCTTTGGAGTAAAAGATAAAGAAAGGCTTAAATCACTTAGAACGAATATTGACTCTTTAGCAATGAGTGCAACACCAATTCCTCGAACACTACATATGAGCCTACTAAAAATTCGAGACATGAGTCTTTTAACAACACCTCCGCAAAACCGTCAAGAAATTGAAACTGTTATTGATGCCTATAATGATGACCGAGTTTGTGCAGCTATTAGAAGAGAGGCCGAAAGGGGTGGGCAAGTCTTTTATCTTCATAATAGGGTTGAAAGTTTAAATGACATTCAAGCCAAGCTTCAAAATCTACTTCCAGAAATGAGCATAGACATTGCTCATGGACAAATGAGCCCTCATGAACTTGATGATATTTTTCGAAGGTTTAAGTCGGGTGGTTTTCACATTCTTATTGCAACAACTATTATTGAAAATGGTATTGATATACCAAATGTAAATACCATTATTATTGATAGAGCAGATATGTACGGTGTTTCTCAGCTTTACCAACTTAGAGGAAGAGTAGGGCGAAGTGATAGAAAAGCTTATGCCTATCTATTATACCCTGAAAACAGAAGTTTAAGTGAAGTTGCAATGAAGCGTTTACAAGTTATTAGTGATTTCACTGAGCTAGGAAGCGGTTTTAAAATAGCTATGAAAGATATGGAAATTCGAGGTGCAGGTAACCTTCTCGGAAAAGATCAGTCGGGCGATATTTATTCTGTAGGATTTGATTTATATCTTCGTTTACTTGAGCAAGCCGTTGAGCGGCTATCCGATGAAACCTATGTTGAACAATATGAAGTACTACTCGAACTTGAGTATTCAGGCTTTATTCCAGAAACCTATGTATCGATTCCTCAAACTAAGATGGAGATTTACAAAAAAATTGCATCTGTTGGTGATAACGATGAATTACAAGCTGTTTTAGCTGAACTTGAAGATAGGTTTGGTCCAATTCCTAGTGAAGTTCAAAGTCTCTTAGCCTTAGCACAAATACGTATTATATGTAAAAAACTTTTTATTGCTACACTTAAAGAAAGAATGGGAAAAGTTCGTGTAGAGTTTTCACGTGTGTCTAATATTTCAGTTGAAAAAATATTACAACTTATAAAGATGAGCGAAGGAAAGGTTAAGCTAGATCCTATGAGCCCAAATGTACTTGTATTTGAAACAGGAAAAATAGACTTAGAACATAAAAGTGATTTTATTAGAGAAAAATTGGAGGTATTGTTATCATGATTAAAGCTATTATTTTTGACTATGGAAATGTCATTTCGCACGCGGCAGCTGGGGATGCTAGTGATGAGCTAAAAAAAATGTCAGGTGTGCCAGCTGAAGTATTTAACTCAGTGTATGATCGTTTTCGTTTTGATTTTGACAGAGGCCTAATAAATGGCGAAGAAATGTATCGCCAATTACTTTTAGAAGACGGCTATATTGATCAAGCAAATAATTCCGAATTACTTAAAAAAATTGCACGTTGTGACTTAGAAACTTGGAGACCAATTAGGCAAGATGTATGTGATTGGATTACTGAACTTCAAAAAACATATAAAATTGGAATACTTTCAAATATGCCGTATGAGTTTTTAGATGCATATGAAAATGAAATTCCTCCATTTGTGCAAGCAGACTTTGCATGCTTTTCTTGTAGAGTAAAGCTTATAAAGCCGGAAAGAGAAATCTACGAATATACATTAAACGGACTTGGTGTAAAAGCAGATGAAGCCGTATTTTTTGATGACATTCAAGAAAACATTGATGGCGCTCTTAAGGTAGGCATGCATGCATTTTTGTGGACTGACCTTGAAAAAGGAAAAAAAGATTTAGAAAATATCTTATAAAATTATGTTTGAATATATTTTTGGGTAAAATCTTCAATCGGTATAGCCTTGTCAAAGTAGAAGCCTTGGATAGTATCACAAGAAACTCTCTTTAATAGGCTTACCTGTTCACTGTTTTCTATCCCTTCGGCAACTACGTGTATATTAAGACTTTTTGCTAGGTTAATAATGCCTTCAATAACAATCTCTCCTCTCGAGTTTTCGTTAGTGATATTAAAGAAACTTCTATCAAGCTTAATAGTATTAACTTTAAAGTTTTTCAATAATCCTAACGATGAATAGCCTGATCCAAAGTCATCGATTGAAATTAAAAATCCTTTATTATGTAAGTTTTCTAAAAGTTTTTCTAGCATATCTTCATTTTCAAGAACAATGCTTTCTGTTATTTCAAGTTCAATATAATGATGTGGTATTCCAACCGAATCAACAATTTTAATCATCTGTTCTATAAAGTTTTCATTTTCAAGGTGAACTCTAGATATATTTATTGAAACAGGAACACATTCATGCCCATTTTCAAGCCAAGTTTTTATAGTATTACACACTGATTTTAGAACATACATGTCGATTTCTACTATAAATC
>CAYJLQ010000013.1:15067-17181 GCA_964370725.1 uncultured Treponemataceae bacterium | reverse complement strand
TATCAAACTTACCACCAGCATGAAGTTTTGTAAGTACTAATTCAAGAGCACTTATACCTTCTCCTGGGTGAATATCAATAGGAATACCACGACCATTATCTTCTACTCGAACAATGTCATCTGGTTCAAGAACTACGAGAATTTTATCGCAGTGTCCTGCCATTGCTTCGTCAATTGAGTTATCCACAACTTCATATACGAGGTGATGTAATCCATCAGGTCCTGTAGACCCAATATACATACCTGGTCTTTTTCTAACTGCTTCAAGTCCCTTAAGAACTTGTATATTTGTGGCTGAATAATTGGCTGTCATTGTTGTTCCTTATTTTTTTCGAAAAAAGTAGTTATTTTATTATATCTGTATTGCAGAAAAAAGTAAAGGTAGGGTATAATACGGATATGTCAACAAGTAATTATATAGAATTTTGGAAAGAAACACTATCCCAAATTAAAGAATCCCTTGCAGATGGTGAATACAATATGTGGTTTTCACCTATATCTTTTATTGAATCAAGTGATACAACAATAACAGTAGCTCTACCCTCTCTTTTTATGAAAGAAAATTTTATATCTAAAAAGTATGATACATTGCTTGTTACGAAAATGGAAGAACTAACAGGACGAGTTTTTAATTTTGAATTCATTATAAAAAATGTAGAAAAAAAAGAAAGTATTGATAAAGAAGAAAATGAAGAAATAAATATTATAAAAAATATTAAACCTATACAAAAGGAAATATCTAAAAACAATCCAAATTTAAATCCCGCTTATACATTTGATTCATTTGTTTTAGGAGATAATAACTCCTTTGCTTATAATGCAGCTCTGTCTATTTCAAACAATCCTGGAAAAGCATACAACCCTGTTCTTTTTTACGGAGGTGTTGGACTTGGAAAAACACACCTTATACAAGCTATAGGAAATTCATTGTATGATAGTCAATTAAGCAAAAAAGTAATTTGTGTTACAGCCGAAAATTTTATTAATGAATTTATTGGAGCTATTAGAGAAAAGACAAATCAAAAATTTGTTAATAAATATAGAACTGCAGATATTTTCCTAATTGATGACATTCACTTTTTACAAGGAAAGGCTTCTACACAAGAAGAACTTTTTCATATATTTAATTCTTTATATGAAGCAAATAAACAAATTGTATTTACTTGTGACCGTCCTATAACAGAATTAAAGGATATTACAGAAAGATTGCGCTCTCGTTTTGGTCGTGGATTAAGCATAGATTTACATCCACCACAATATGAAACTAGAATTGCAATATTAGAAAAGAAGCTAGATTATTTAAGAACTCAAATGTCAGAAAAAATAATAGACAATATTCCAAAAGAAGTTTTACAAATAATAGCTCAAAATATTGAAACAAATGTAAGAGATTTAGAATCCTGCTTAACAAAAATAATTGCTTATGCAGAATTAACTGGTGCAACTATTACAGAAGAAATAACATATAATCAACTTAGGGATAAATTTTCTGCTCCACAGCAAGGAAATATTACAGTAGATATTATTCAAAGAGTTGTTTCAGAAGAATTTAATATTTCTATTTCTGAAATAAAGGGTAAATCAAGAAAAAAGAATATTGTTTTTGCAAGACAAATAGCAATGTATATTGCACAAATATTAACAGAATATTCTACAACTGAACTAGGTGTTGAGTTTGGAAATAAAGATCATACCACAGTAATGCATTCTTGTAAGAAAATTGAGAATGATATTAAAAATGATACTAAGCTTGATTATAAAATTCAAACAATAATGAAAGCTATAAAGGATTATAAAAGACATTAAAAATAATGTACACAAATTGTTAATAATGTGTTAATATGTATATATAGTACATAAAAATTGTTAATATGTGGAAAACTTATATTTATAAAATAAGGGTTTATTAGTAATATAAAAGTATATAATACAAATAAATACATTGTTTTTTAACATATTAACAGGCCTTATTATTATTACTATTATTATATATATATTATATAATAAGCAGGGGGAAAAGTGAAATTTATATTTGATAGAGATGCAATGCTAAAAGAAATCAGTATTGCACAAGAAATTATTTCAACAAAAAATGCATTATCTATACTTTCTAA